>DAOQAK010000001.1 GCA_035353855.1 Bacteroidales bacterium
TAAAAACCTAAACTCTTTTGAAAAATATGTCTAACTTATAGGGGGTTAAGACAATAACACCCTGTTGTGATAAATTTGGAGATAAATTAAAAATAATCATTAGAAATGAACTTAAAAGGCAGCTTGTAGAAAAACCAGAAAAAATAATATCAGAAATATTTCAATACCCTAATTTTTCACCTTCAAATAAAGATATATCAATATAAGGGATATTTAAATAAAATTTACACTTTTAATTTTAAACATTAAAGATATGAAAAAGTTAAAATTTAATGCAATTGTAATTTTTATATTTACTATTATAATACTTCCCGAATCTAATCCATTTGCAAAAGGAAGTTATCATTTTAGTTTTTTTAATGCAAAAATGTCTATTTTAAAAATAAGTACAGAACCTACAATTATTGCAAACATGGAAGTATTTATTGATTTTAAAAAGAATGATATATTGAATTATTTTAGTAAGAAAGATAAAACCGTTGAGATAGCGCTAAATGATGACAATGTTGAAACACTTACTGTTTATGACACAAACCCTAAAATTGCTAAATCTTTTTACATTGACGGTAATAATATTTGTAGTCGATGCCTTTTTGGAACTCCCTCATCTGATGTTGCAATAAGTATTATAACAATTTTAAATGAAAAATGTGATGCCCAGAAAAATTTTGTAAAATCCAATAAATTGCAAAATCTATGGACAATGAAAATTTTAGAAAATACATACACATGGTCTTATCATTTTGATAATGAAAGTGAATTTTATTTCTTCAATTGTGACAAATACAAATAGAAATTGTTTACAAGCACTTTTGCAGCTTTTTTACTTGATTCCTGACTTTGACATGCGACTTCGCGTCCCGCCAGCAACCATGTGCCGTTAATTCGTCTTAAAATTATTTTTGATCTTAGCTAATTCATCATTGGCTTTTACAACCTTCGATTTCAGTTTTTCTTTATAATCGCGAACTTTCTGCAACATTTTTTCATCACCTGTGGCAAGCATCTGTGCTGCCAGTATAGCTGCATTGGCAGCGCCATTCAATGCAACAGTAGCAACAGGAATACCCGAAGGCATCTGTAAAATTGAAAGAATAGAATCCCAACCATCAATAGAATTAGATGATTTTATTGGAACACCAATTACAGGACAAGGAGTGCAGGCTGCTATAACTCCCGGCAAATGCGCAGCTCCGCCGGCTCCGGCAATGATAACACGAACTCCGCGGCCATAAGCATTCATAGCAAAATCCATCACCTTGTCGGGTGTGCGGTGTGCCGACAGTGCATTGATTTCATAATATATCTGAAACTCTTCCAGTATTTTTACAGCTTCTTCCATAATGGGCATATCCGAAGTGCTTCCCATTATTATACTTACCTTAGGTTCTTTATTTTCCATAAAATCATAAATTTGATATGGCAAAAATAAAAAAAAATGATTTGATGTATTGATTTATGAATTCTTATCTTTGTAGATTAAGTAATAAATAAAAAGTACACGAAAAATAAATATTTTTAAGGTTTAATTTGATCTATGAAAACAGTCCAGATAAAAGATAAAGAATTTTCTGTTTCTATTAAAGAGAATGACATTCTTAAAGCTATTGATGCAATTGCCGGAAAGATAAACAAGGACATGAGTGATAAAAACCCTTTATTCCTTGTTATCCTTAATGGTTCATTCATGTTTGCCGCCGACCTTTGTAAAAGGCTTACCATGCCATGCGAAATATCTTTTGTCAAGCTATCGAGCTACCAGGGAACACAATCTACACTAAATGTAAAAACGCTCATAGGATTGGATGATGACATCAAAGACCGCAACATAGTTGTTGTTGAAGATATTGTTGATACAGGTCATACTATAGAAGATACACTGAAAAGCCTGGAACAATATAAACCGGCTTCGGTTAAAATTGCTACTTTGCTTTTTAAACCCAAAGCTTATGTAAAGAATTTTCCTATTGACTATATAGGCATTGAAATTCCAAATGATTTTATTGTAGGCTACGGACTCGACTATGATGGCTACGGTCGCAACCTTGCTGATATTTACAAGATAGTATAAAAATAAAAAAATAAACTTATGCTGAATCTCATTCTTTTTGGTCCTCCGGGATCTGGTAAAGGAACCCACTCCTTAAAACTTGTGGATAAATACAACCTGGTACACATCTCTACCGGAGATATTTTCCGCAGCGAAACAAGCAATAAAACCGAATTGGGACTGAAAGCCAAAAGCTATATGGATAAAGGCGCACTGGTTCCCGATGAATTGGTAATCGACATGCTTTTTTCTGTTATGGATCGCCATGAAAACGCTAAAGGCTTTGTGTTCGATGGTTTTCCAAGAACATTAGTCCAGGCAGACAAGTTTGATGAAATGCTGAATAAAAAGAATATGCCCATTTCTATGGTTGTATCGCTCGAAGTTAGTGATGATGAACTTATAAAAAGACTGGTGAAACGTGGCATAGAATCAGGAAGAAGCGATGATACCGAAGAGGTGATCAAGCAACGACTTGATGTGTATAATAAACAAACCAAACCACTGCTCGACTATTATAAAAACAAAAAATTACTTCAATCTGTGTATGGCATTGGCAGTATTGAAGAAATTTTTAATAGTATTTGCGAACGAATCAATGGAAAACGCTAAAATATTTTCCGAATAAATTTTGGAAATGAAACGACTTTATGGCTTCTTCAAATTTTGTTGACTATATAAAAATTTTTTGTCGCTCAGGTAAAGGTGGCGCCGGTTCTGCGCATCTGCACAGGGCCAAGTACGTTCCTAAAGGCGGTCCCGATGGCGGCGATGGTGGAAGAGGTGGACATATTATTCTAAAAGGAAACAACCAGTTGTGGACATTGCTTCACCTGAAATATACAAGACATGTTTTTGCTGAACCCGGACAGAATGGTAGCGAAAATCAAAGTTCAGGACTTGCAGGGAAAGATCGTATCATCGAAGTTCCTTTAGGAACAGTAGCAAAAGATGCGGAAACAGGAGAAATAAAATGCGAAATAACTAAAGACGGCGAAACAGTTATACTTATAAAAGGTGGAAGAGGAGGTTTAGGAAACCAGCATTTTAAAACTTCTACAAACCAAACCCCGCGTTATGCACAGCCCGGCGAGCCTAGTATAGAAAGCACGATAATACTCGAACTGAAAATACTTGCCGATGTTGGCCTTGTTGGTTTTCCTAATGCAGGAAAATCAACATTGCTTTCAAAAGTTTCAGCAGCAAAACCCGAAATAGCAGATTATCCATTCACCACACTGGTTCCAAACCTTGGTATTGTTTCATACCGCGATAATAGGTCATTTGTAATGGCTGATATTCCAGGCATCATAGAAGGCGCCAGCGAAGGCAAAGGACTTGGATTGCGCTTTTTACGCCATATTGAAAGAAATTCCATTCTGCTTTTCATCGTTCCTGCAGATAGCAAAGACATAAAAAAAGAATACCAGATTTTAGTGAATGAATTAAAACAATATAATCCTGAATTAATTCATAAAGAACGTATTCTTGCTGTTTCGAAAAGCGATCTGCTTGATGATGAACTGAGAGCGGAAATAAAAAAGACATTACCTCGCGTTGCACACATTTTCATTTCTTCACATACCGGCGATGGACTATTGAAGTTAAAAGACCTGATCTGGAAAAAGCTTACATCATACGATATTGAATAAAGTTAAAAAGTTTTGATTAATTTTGTTTATCCATAATTTTTGAATGAAAATTTTACATTTGTAAAAAAACATGCTATGATAAAGCAATTGAAAATAAAAAATTTCAAATCAATTAAAGATTTGACAATAAATTGCAAGAAACTAAATGTTTTTATCGGAGAACCCAATTCCGGCAAAAGTAACATCATTGAAGCATTATCACTACAAAGTCAGGGTGCAATTGGAAATGAATTAAATAAACAAATATTTCGTTATAAAACAATCGGCGATTTATTTTATGATTTTAATATTAATAATCAAATTGAAGTTAATACTGAAGATAAATATACTATTTTAAAATATGCAATCCGAGAAAACGGAGTTCCCGAAAACCAGTTTTACTTTTTATTAGATTCAGAAAAAGATGTTAAGAACCCAATTATTCTTTCACATGGAGGGAGTGTAGATAATAAAGGCAACATAGGAAATACCAATGTTCATTTTTATGAATATAAAAGGCTTTCAAATTTTTTCAATTCTTATACACCACACTTATCCGTTCCTTATGGAGAAAATCTTCCTGCTTTGCTTTTATCAAATTCTGAATATAAAAAATGGGTTTCGGAATTTCTAAAATCGAAAGGATTGACTTTAACAATAAAGCCAACCGAAAATGAAATCCTTGCAAGCAAATTAGTAGATGATGAAATTTACAGCTATCCTTATTTTTCTATATCTGAAACATTACAAAGAATAATTTTTTACACAATTGCAATAAAAAGCAATAAAAACAATATTATTTTATTTGATGAACCTGAAAGCAACACATTTCCCTTTTACACAAAATACCTGGCTGAAAAAATTGCATTAGATAAAACAAATCAATTTTTCATTACAACCCATAATCCGTATCTCTTATTAAACATGATTGAAAAATCCAAACAAACCGATATAAATGTTTGTTTAGTACAAATGAAAAATTTTAAATCGATTGCTACGGAATTAAATGAAAAACAAATCTCTGAAGTTTTAAATTTAAACTCTGATATATTTTTTAATTTCGACAAAATACTAAGCTTATGAAAGAAGTTCATGTTGAATGCAAACCCGATGAACTCTTAGTTTCCATGTTAGGATGTCAAAAAAAAATGATTACACATCACCAGGGAAAGTCACGTGTATTCTCAGCGCTTTGTAAAACAAAAAATCAACGTGCAATGGTTGATGAAGACCCTGATAGTCCTAAAACCAGTTACGAAAAAGAATTGAAATTAACTGAAGAATCTAATGGAATAAAATATTATGTAGATAAATTGGGAAACAAAATATGTTTCCTGAATGGCAAGCTTGAGGATTGGATAATTTTCACATGCAAACAACATAAAATAAAACTCTCAAATTTTGGATTACCTGATAATCCTGAAGAATTACACGATATCATCAACTACAGGTTATCTAATTTTGAAAAATTGCTGAACGAACTCATTGAAAAAAATGTTCAGGGAATTATTAAACTTAAAGAATGGTTAAACTAAAAAATAATAATTATTTTCATTGAAATGAAAATTTCAGCATCAATATATTCCAATAAAGATAAAGAACTTGATACACTTATCAATGAACTTGATGCGCATCATGTGAATTTTTTTCATATCGATTGCAATGATAATCCAGCGGTTTTTGATGATATAAAAAAAATAAGAACACTTAGCAAAACGCCTATCGACCTGCATCTCATCACACAGCAACCGGAAAAATATTTTTCACTGATCGAAGAAAACAATATTGAGAATGTAACTTTCCAGTTTGAAAAATTAAAAAACGGTTTTCATCTTCCTAAAAATTTAAAATCGAATTTTGGGTTATCAATAGTTTCTGAAACCGATATTGAGATTTTTGAGAAATTTAAAAATCAATTTTCTTTCATCCTATTCATGGCCACTACTCCCGGGCAAAGCGGAGGAAAATTCAACAAACAGAATTTCAAAAAAATCAATGAATTCCGGAATAAATATCCCGGCAAAAAAATTCATGTCGATGGCGGTATCAATGAAGAACTTTCTTTTATTTTAAGAAACATGGGGGTGAATGTTGTTGTAATCGGCAGCTATCTTTTTAAAAGTGAATTCATCGGCTCTGCACTGCTTCAGTTGAAAAGCGACGATATTGAAGGGCATTATTGCGTAAAAGATTTTATGCTCGATATAGATGAAACTCCAAAATTGATTTCAGGGAAAATTTCATTCTACGATGTTTTGAAATCGATTGATGATTATAAAATGGGATTCACCGTAATCACCAATGGTGAAGGTATTCTTCAAGGTATCATCACCAATGCAGATATCCGGAAAAGTTTATTAAGAAATTACAAAAACATTTTAAATGCATCAGTTGATGATATGCTTAACCGCGATCCTGCTTATGTTTACGACTACGAAACTGTAACGGATATTTTGAACTATATCAAGACCCTTGATTTTCCTATACTTTTCATGCCCGTTGTTGACAAAGAAAAGAAATTGGTCGGGGCAATTAAATTTAACAATCTTATCAAAGGCGAATCATGATCATTCATTTAAAGAAAAATATAAGTAAAACTTTAGCGAAAGAAATCGCCACACGATTTGAAGCGGTTGAACTTATAACCGAAAACGGGATTATACTTATTACTCCGCATACTGTAAAAAAAGTAGAGGACAAACATCTTGAACACATTGATAAATCGTGGGTTTTCGACAGCGACATTCAACTGTCCAGCAGGAAATACAAAAAAGAAACGCACGAGATAAAAATCAGGAACTTCACTATTGGTGGCGCTTCCAGGAATACTTTGGTAACTATCGGACCTTGCGGTGTTGAATCGGAAGAACAAATTTCGGAGACCGCAAAACTCATTGATGAACTGGGATTGCACACGATAAGAGCAGGAAGTTTCAAACCACGCACATCGCCATACAGCTTTATGGGTATGGGTGTTGAAGGATTAAAGCTGCTTGCTAAAATACGCGACAAATATGGTTTTCCGGTATTTACTGAAGTGCGCGACTCATCACATGTTGACGATGTAATTGAATATGCCGATGTGATACAGATTGGTGCTAAGGCCATGTACGACCACGGAATACTAAGGAAATGCGGAAAAACAAAAAAGCCGGTTCTCCTGAAACGAGGATTTGGCAGCACTTTGCAGGAATTTGTCCAGGCAGCTGAATTTATTCTTTCGGGCGGAAATGAAAATGTAATACTTTGCGAACGCGGCATCCGCACATTTGAAACCAAGACACGTTTCACTCTTGATTTGTGCGGTGTTGCTTACCTGAAAGAAAATACAAACCTTCCGATAATCCTCGATCCGAGTCACGCAATGGGTTATGCTTACGGTGTGCCCGACCTTGCAAGAGCTTGTATGGCAATGGATGTGGAAGGTTTATTGATTGAGGTTCATCCCAACCCGGCTGTGGCAAAATCGGATGCATCGCAACAACTGAATCATGATGAGTTCAGAAAACTTTTCAAAACACTGAAACCTATTGCTAAAGCAGTGGGAAGGGAGATTGTTTAGAGTTTAGAGTTGACGGTTGACGGTTGACAGTTTAGAGTTTGAAGTTTGTTCAATGTTCAAAGTTTAATGTTAAGAATCGAAATTTAATTTTTTTCTCTTTGAATTTTGTCTGCCTCAGGCGGATTGGTTCTTTGAACTTTCTTCACTGTCAGGCTGAGTTTATCGAAGCCTGTCGAAGCCTGTCGCAAAGTGATACAAGTTTTTAAGTTTGATGTTTAGAATTTAAAGTTTTTTTTTAATTTTTAGTTTTCACAATATTTTTTTCATATGACATTCATCGGGAAAAACATTAAGTTCCTTAGAGAACAGCAACAGTTACCTGACAAGAAATTAGCCATGATGTGCAACATGACTGTGGATGCATTACATGCCATAGAAAACAATTCGCATGAGCCAAACCTGCAACAATTGGTACTTTTGGCTGAAGCCCTGAATTACCCTATCGACAGGCTTATTGCTGACAATCTTGAAAAAAATTATTATACATTAAAAAGTTTCGATTTTAAATTTCTTGCTCTCGATATCGACGGAGTGCTTACCAATGGAGGAATGTACTATACCGAAAGCGGTGATGAATTTAAAAAGTTTGACACGAAAGACGGTCTTGCAATTAAAACGTTGATTGCTGCCGGAAACAATGTTGGTTTTTTAAGCTCCGGAATAAACAGCAACATTATTGAAAAACGCGCACAGTTGCTGGGTGTTCAGAAAGTTTATGTAGGCACATGGAAAAAACTGGAAGTGCTTGAAGGCTGGTGCAAGGAATTAAATATAGGCTTGGAAAATGTTGCTTATGTAGGCGATGATGTAAACGATCTGCAGGTTATCCAGAAAGTAGGTTTATCTGCATGCCCGGCCGATGCAGTAACATTGGTTAAAGAAGCCTCAAATATTGTTCTCTCAAAAAAAGGCGGCTGTGGCTGCGTTCGCGAGTTTATTGAAAAATTCCTGATGGATATCAGGTAACTAAAAATTTACTTTATTTTTTCATTAAAAAAACTGTTTAATTTTTATAAAAATATTAGCCACTAAGGCACTAAGTCTCAAAGCTTCACAAAGTCTGGTACTACTGGCTTTAGATGTTATTTACGGTTCTTAGTGTCTTGGTGACTTTGCGGCAAAACATCTTATTGCTAAAATAATTTATGAATTTAAATAACTTATAAAAGTTTATCCTTAAATATTTTTGAATAAGATTAAAAGGTTTTAATTTTGAATGAAAACAAAATTAATATCTATTCACTTTGCTGAATATATAAACTTGTTGTGTGACATTATTTATGAGACTCTTCGTTTTATTTTTATTAATAATATCTATTCAGTTTGGACTCGCTCAAAATAGACAGTTAATTATTGATAGTAATATTAAGCCCGATTTAATCTTTAGTAAAGACACTACAGAATTTCCTGATTTTAGCGATAACACTAACACTAAAAAAATAAAAATTGCTAAAAACGCAATTGTTAAATCAGACAGCAATATTACACTTGAAAATTCCTATATATACAATGATAGCAGTAAGACAATTATTATTTTATCTTCAATTGACCTTGGGTATAATATAAGTTTAAATATCACCATTCAAAATAACTTCTACAAAACATTCTTTTACATTAACGCAGTCTACATTGAAGGACAAGAGCTTGATGTTAAAGATTGTGAACTAAAACTTAATACAGACAATTTTAAAATTGGAAATTTAATTGTAGGGCAAATAAAATTTTCATATGATGGTCAAGTCTACAACAGAGAAAAAAATATTTTTATCAGAAAATCTGGAGAATATTATGGTTACTTTAAATCGACTGTGGATAGGAAAAAATAACACCACATAACAAGCAATATATTAAACGATAAGGGAATAAGTTAATAACGCCAATCCATTTTCAGTTTTGCCATTAAAGAAGAATAAATTACGCTAACTGCTCTTATTATCAACATAAATAATTAATTATGAAAAAACAAATTGCATGTTGCGGATTCGATTGTGCTACCTGCGAAGTAAGGATAGCAACCGTTAATGATGATAATGCTTTGCGTGCTTCATTAGCCGATGAATGGAAAGTGCTGTACAATTCGGATGACATCACTCCGGAAATGATCAACTGTGCCGGATGCAGGGGAACCGGGGCTTTGAACATGCGCTGTAAATTTTGCGAAATAAGAAAATGTGCTGTATTCAGAAGCTTTCCAACCTGCGCCGAATGCGATGAACTGGAAGATTGCCTGTTGTTGAAAAAAGTACATCATCATGTTCCTGAAGCATTGGAAAACCTGAAGCAGTTAAAAAATAAATAAATTATTCTCTGCCTTAGCATGAAACAAAAAAAATCACTCATCATATTATTTACTTTTATTTTATCTATAAATTTATTCGGGCAAGACAGCACGTATAAAAATGCAATAAAATTTTTTGTTTGCCCATTACCTACTCCTGCCTTTGTTGCAGCTTTAAATTACGAAAGACATATTGATTTAAAGAACAGTCTTGAATTAACTTTTAAAATATTCTATCACAATATTAATGACATATATTATCCTTCCGATAACAGGTGCATCTCAATTGTACCATCATACAGGCATTACATGGCTCCCAAAAAAAATAATGTTCTTTGGTTGTCGACTTATTCTTCTATAATATTTGCAAAATGGGAAAACTATGACCTTACCCATTTCAGCTCCGGCAGTGATATAGGCAATGAAACAGACATTGGCATAGGAGCTGTTTTAGGAAACAGAATCAACTGGGGTAAGAACAAAAGAATGTTATTAGATATAGGTCTGGGTGGCGCTTATTATTTCATCAGAAAAAATAACCCGATGTTTTTGCCAAAATTAATTTTTATTATCGGCAGGAAATTTTAAATATCAATTTTGATAAAATAATTGTTAAATACTTCGCCAATTGCTGCTTCCATTGAGGTACATTTTTCTAGGCAACCTTTTCCGAAACAATTTCGTCTATTTATTAAAAAGCACAATCAAAATAAAAAATCATACTTATGAAAAAAAGATACTTTATTACTTTTATGTTTATTGTTTGCTGCATTTTTATCAAAGCTCAAACAGTAACTGACGCGGACGGCAATACTTATAATACTGTCCAAATTGGAACCCAGATATGGATGGCCGAAAACCTTGCCACAACAAAGTACAACGACGGCATTTCAATTCCGCCGGTAAAAGACAGCATTGCCTGGTTCAACTTAACAACTCCCGGATACTGCTGGTATAAAAATGATTCATTAACTTACAACAGGCCATGGGGCGCATTGTATAATTGGTATACCGTAAATACCGGTAAACTATGCCCTACAGGATGGCATGTACCTTCAAATGCAGAGTGGCATAAACTTGTGCTGTTCCTCGATCCGGCGGCTCAAGATTGTTATTGCACCGAAAGTGTTTTAGCTGCCAATGACCTTAAAGAAATCGGACTGACTCATTGGGGAAACGGAAACAACGGAACAAACAGCAGCGGCTTTACCGCAATAGGTACAGGTTTCAGAAATTATTTCAACAAATCGTTCCAGGGTCATACAGCTGTTGTGTATTTCTGGACATCAACTCCTAATGGTTCTTATGCCACAGTATGGCACCGATACATTCAAAACAGCAGTTCCAATATATTTGAGTATCTCGATCAGAAATATCAAGGTATGTCGGTGCGATGCATCAAAGATTCAGCATCAACAGGACTGAATAATGAAAACTTCAATGAAGGAATAAATATTTATCCGAACCCTGTTACAGAAAAAATTGTTGTAAAAATTAATGATAACACCGACGTGGATGTTACGCTTTTCAACATTTTAGGAGAAGTTATGCTTCAGCAGCGCATCTCATCAACCAACAATGAAATCAATGTTTCCGAACTACCTGCTGGAATTTATTTAATTAAAATTTATTCTTCTGATTTTACTTTTGAACAAAAAATAATCAAAGATTGATTTAAAAATTTTCATCTAAAAAAATAGCCGCAGTAAAATAATATTCTGCGGCTATTCATTTTACCAAATCCACACTTTAATTCAATCTGAATTGAATAGGTAATGTCATTTTAAAATCAACGGCTTCTCCTTTATTTTCGCCCGGGATCCAGTCGGGCATCGATGATATTACGCGCAAAGCCTCTGCATCAAGCAGGTCATTTACTTTTTGCGAGATTTCAACATTTTCAATCTTACCTGTTTTAGTTACAACAAAATTCACAAGCACCTTACCTGTAATACCATTTTTCCTGGCAGTTTCAGGATATTTTACATTATCAATAAAATACTTCGTAAGAGCATCCTGTCCGCCCGGAAATTCAGGCATTTTATCAATTACGGAATCATTTTTCAACTCAACATTCGAGTTTTGAGATTTTTTTTCATTAGCACTATTTCCACATGAAAATGTAACAAACAGCGCAAGTAATAAAGGGATTACGGGCAGAGCTTTCAACATTGAAAACCTGCCGGAACGTGGTTTTTTCATCATATAAAAACGTTTTAAGGTTAATGATTTATTGAAGTTATTGGCCAAACCCGGCTGCACACCAATTGCATTTCTGAGCAGGAGCAATAAGTATTCAGATGAACCGGAAGTTTGCTCCGTTACCCCGGAATCAGCCAAATACTCATGGGTTTCTTTAAGTGCAGATTTTATCATCCAACTGGCAGGATTAAACCATGTCAGCATACAAATTAATTCAGATAACATTACATCAATGCTATGCAATTGACGAATATGAATGGTTTCGTGTATAATTATTTTATTGAGTTGCGCATTCGACATCGTTTTTTCATCAATGAAAATAGTTTTAAAAAAAGAAAATGGCGCAATTTGTTTTTTACATATTGCAAAATAATATCCATTCATTTTCTCTCTGCTGCATTTGTTCTTTAATAAAAGCAATGAAATAATTCTAATTGCAAATCTTACAAACAAAAGTGCAATTACTGCATAGTATGTAATAATAAGGTAATACATCGGCGACAGGTTATTTTCAGTTATTAATACTTTATCAGAATTGACCTGAACAGTTTGCATCATATATATTAATCCCGAACCCGTATTACCTGTTGTAAATCGAATATCGATTAACGGGATTATGACCGAAACTACCAATGAAAACAAAAGGTATATCCTGTTAAACCGAAAGTGAGTGTCTTTTCTAAGGAATATTGCGTAGAGCCCGAACAGCATTATAATGCATACCGACACTTTTATCGAATATAAAAATATCTTATCCATTGCTTTTCTTATTTTTAATTTCTTTATCAAGAATCTTTTTCATTTCTTCAAGTTCTTTTACAGATATTTTATTATCATTTGAAAAAAATGATACCAGCTGATTATAAGAATTCCCAAAATAATTTTTGATAAAATTCCCAAAGTAAAAACGAGAATACTCTTCTTTTGAAATCAGCGGAAAATACTCGTAAGTACTTCCATAATTTTTATACGATACAAAACCTTTTTTTTCAAGGATCCTAATTATAGTGGAAACCGTATTATACGCAGGTTTTGGTTTATCGAAATGTTCCATAACATCTTTTACAAAAGCTTTTTCGAGCTTCCATAAAATTTGCATTACCTGTTCTTCTGCCTTTGTTAATTCTTTTACCTTCTTCATAAAACTATCTTTTTAATTATTTAACTAATTTTTTAGTTAATTCCTGTACAAACATACAACTATATTTTTAGTTTGTCAACTATTTTTTTAGTTACGATACAAATATCGGGTTAGAAAATTAAGAAGTAAACCATAAATCAGTTTACGGTCAAAATATTTAAGGGAATGGTAAATATCAGTAAACCAAAGGTGTTTATCTAATCAAAAATTGTCAGAAATATTACCTGCTTTTTAATATCACACCTTTATTCTGTTTTCCGTCAATTTTTACAAGCATCGGTTTATCAAATTTTACGTGACGGATATATTCATCTTCATGTACGGCAGGAAATGAAGCCAGATAATCGGTATTATAAAATCCCTCATTAATGAATGAATTGACAGTAAAATAGCCTATTCCAAAGGATGTAAGGTTTTGAAAAAAGTGTGTACCCTGACTCGGGTCGACACGGTATTTTTCCAGTCCGGCCTCTACCATTACTCGGGCAGCCGAAATCTGCGACCACTTCACAGGAATTCCAAGCCACGGGTCGCTCGAGCCCCATCGTCCCGGACCAATCAAAATATAATTTTTTTCTTCTTTCACCATAATATTATTAAGTTCTTCAATTCTTGTTGCTATTAAAGGATTCTTAGCAGCATTGAACGATTCGGGCTTTACATAAATTATATCTTTTAAATTATCAATTACACCATTCCCCATCGTCGACATAGAATAAATTATCGCTTCATCTCTTGTAACAAAATCAATATTAATATTAAATTTTTCGGATGCTTCAACAATGGGACGAATTTGCAGAAAGCTGAAATCTTTAGGTTCGCCACTCGATGTATCTAAATTCACGGCAAATTCAATTTCTACATGATTGTTCATCTCACGCTGCCCTATATCAAGTAATGTTTTTAAAATATCGGCAAGAGGAAATTTATTATATTTAAGAATATTTACAAATGTCAGGATCTTTTTGCCTGCATGATGTATGCCATCGCGCAGAACCTGGTCCTGAAAATCGAAAGTAGAAGCAATATGGTTCAATGAACCATCTTTAAGTGCATCTTCAACTTTTAATTTTAATAAATCACGGCTGTCATCTACAGAAGGTTTATAATCATGAGGATTTAAATTAACAGCGTAAAATTCGTTCTGCGTATTTTTTAACGCCATTTCCAAATTAGAAAGCTGTAAGATATTTTTGGGGTATTCCGGGCAGAAACGAATAGATACGCCGCCATCAACAACAGTTTTACCAAGACCCAGCGCAATACTTGCAACTCCATCTTCAGGCTTCTCCTGGCCTATCGGATAAAAATTAATTGAACGAGCAACACCGGAAATATTCGGATAATACTTTTGTCCATAGGCTTTACCAACAACTTCCTGTAGAATTACTGCCATTTTTTCTTCATCGATCAGGTTTGAAGTAGCAGCAATATATGCTTTACTATCTTTGAAAAAAACGGAAGCAAATACACTCTTTATTGCAACCTCAAGCTGCGAAAGGCGTACCGAAGGATTATCATCACTATTCGGAACCATATAGGTGGAATAAACTCCCGCAAACGGCTGGTAGTGCGAGTCCTCAAGCAGACTGGAAGAACGTACCGCAATAGGTTTTTTAACAACTTCGAGAAATAGTTTTAACTGGTCAGTAATACGATCAGGTAATATTGCATTAATAAATTGCATCAGGATTTCTTCATCCTTAATATCAGAAGATGCAAAATTATACAAATTATTCGATTCCATAAATTCATCATATACATCAGTAGTTACAACAACCGTTCTGGGAATCGTAATATTTACATTTTCAAATTTATGAATGATCTGGTGTTTTTTAATCAGGTAATCTGCAAAAGCCAAACCCCTGGCTTTGCCGCCCAACATACCATCGCCTAGCCTGGAAAAAACTGCATATTCATCAAAGTAACTGGCAATAACTCCCCTGCCCTTGCTAATCCTGTAGTTCTCGATTGTATCGATCAGATAACTCCTTACTTCATCTACATTATTAAAATCTCTCATGCTTCTTTCCTTGAATAAATCGGCCAAAGGGAACAAAGCACGGGCTTTTAGCCAACGTGTAAAATGATTGTTGCGTACATGATATTCGAGCGACTTATCGGGAACACTCATCAATTTAACCTGCAAAGAATGCAGGTTATTCGCCCTGTCGATTTCTTCTTCTGTATCAGGGTCAATAAAAACAAAATCGCCAAATCCATAATTTTCTTTTATATAATTGCGAAGATCAGCAAGTAGTGTTTTGGAATATTTATTAACAAAACTTGCCCTGATAACAGCCATTGCTTCTCGATTTTTTTCGTCAGAAGACTGAAGCAATATGGGCATTTGCCTTACTTCGCTGCGAATAGAGCAGCAAAGTTTTATTCCTGCTTCCGGATCAATTTTACCATCTCTCGGGAATGAAACATCCGAAATAATCCCCAGTAAATTATTTTTATATTTTTCATATAAAATTTTTGCTTCTTCATAAGTCTTAGCCAACAATATTTTCGGGCGAGCCCTCATTGACATTGTTTTCTGATGGTCGTTCAAACCCTCTGTCATCAGCTCATTGCGCTGTTCAAAAATCAATTTATAAATGGTTGGCAGATAACTGGAATAATAGCGTATCGAATCTTCAACCAGAAGAATTGCCTGCGCTCCTATATCATCAATATCATAATCGGCATTCATTTTATCTTCTATCAACTTAATAATAGCAAGCAGTAAACTGGAATTGCCAAGCCATGAAAAAACATAATCAATAGAAGAAAGATCTTCGTTTGCTAACTTCAGCGATACTTCCTTAGAGAAATGCGTTAAAACAACAATTGGTTTATGAGGATATGTTTTCTTTATTTTATTTGCCAGTTCGAAAGCATCCACTTTACCAATGTTTAGCATGGTAATCACCAGGTCGTAATGATTGAGCGCGAGTAAATCGAAAGCCATAGCCGATGAACTTGCACGCGAGAACTGTGGCGGATAACGAAGGTTAAGCGAGGTATACTCATTAAATATTTTTTCATTTATTCTTCCATCTTCTTCCAGCATGAAAGCATCGTAAGTGCTGCATACAAGCAACACGTTGCTAATACGCTTTTGCATTAATTTATTAAAAGAAATATTGGAAAAATAATGTTTATCGGTTGCGAACTCTTCGTTATAATTATATTTAGATGCCATATTTAATTCTTATGCTTTTATTCGTTATTGTTATTATAATAAATTAATGATGCTCTCTTGTGCCCGTCCATAATGATTTGCAGAGGATCTTTAAACCGTACATGCTTAAAATATTTTGTTTCGGAAATTACTTCCTGTTGATTAAGAACATCCCAGTTTATATAATCAATAAAAGAATTATGTTTCACTGAGAAATATCCTACATTCATTGATATCACGTTGTGAAAAAAGTGCGAGCCTAACGATGCATCCAAAGGAAAATCTTCCAGGCTTACTTCAACAATTATTTTTGCATTTGATATCTGCGACCATGCAACAGGAATACCAATGAACCTGTCGCGTGTGCCCCATCGTCCGGGTCCTATTAATATATATTTCCTGTTCGATTTTATCATTTCTACATTCAGCTTCTCAATTTCATCACGCATTTTTTCTGTTTTCAGCTTATCAAATTTCTTAACGTCAACAAATATCACATCGTTAAGTTCTTCAACAATACCATTACCCATGCCCATTTCGGAATATAGTAATAATTTGCTGTAGTCCACTTCATCAATATTTATTTCTGTTTTAAAAACATTTTTTATAAGCGGTTTGATTTGTAATAAGTAAAATGATGAATTTCCTTTTTTATCTTTATTCAAATCCACAGCGAATTCAATTTCTACAGGCGAGCCCATTGCTTCTTCAACTACATTCAAAATTATCTGAATGGTTTTGGAAAGCGGGATGTATTTGTGTTTGATGATATCTGCAAAATTCACAACACGCGGACCCTGTGAATTAAGTCCTGTTACAATTCGTTCATTAGTGAAATCATATACTGAACCACAATGTTTAAGTGTACCATGTTTTTCCGAAACCTCAATATCCAGTTTTACAAGACTCGCATCTTCGCCGGCAAGCAGGTTAATTTTTTTCTGCCGCATATCAACAGCATAAAAATGAAGTTGCGAATTTTTATACAGGTCTGTTGCCGAATATATCTCAAGGTTTGGATATTCCGGACAATAGCGATATGTTTTTTCTCCTTCAACAACATACTTCCCAAGACCAAGGGCCAGCACTGCAAAACCGTCTTCAGGCTTCATGTGCGAAATAGGATAATAATTGTATGATTGTGCAACACCGCTGATATGCGGATAAAATGTTTCGTCATAAGCAGCACCAACAACTTCCTGAACAACTACAGCCATGCGTTCTTCCTCTATTTTGTAATTAATGGCTTCAAAATAAGATCTTGCTGTTGGAGAGAAAATAGAAGCATAAACAAGTTTTATTGCGGTCATCATTTGTTCAAGCCGCGCATCAATATCAGGATGATTATTTGGGAGAAGAAAAGTATCAAAAATTCCGGCAAAAGGTTGCGTTAAAGAATCTTCAAAAAGACTGGAAGACCTTATGGCTATAGGGTTAGAAATAACCTTAAGGTATCTTTTAAGTTTTTTAGTTAGCGAATCGGAAAGTTTTGCCTCAACAAAAAGATGTTTTATTTTTTCATAATCTTTCTCACCATAAACCTTATTCCTTAGGTTATTATTTTCAATAAATTCTTCAAACTCATCTGTACCAATGATAGATGTAATAGGTGTGCGAACATTGATATCAGGAACGATCTGGGAAAAATCAAAATTGTAGATTAATGTACTTATAAATGCCAGGCCTCTTCCTTTGCCGCCAAGAGAGCCGGATGCAAGGCTTACTATGGTTGTTTCATCAAGTATTGCCGATTCATCAAAATTTACAACCTTTCCTTTATTTTTTTCAAAAACACATTGCTGAATAACATCAAGCATATATTTACGTAATTCATCCGATGTTTTAAAATCGCCGACTTTAATGGGTTTTATCTTTTTGGCAAGTTGGATCTCACCTCTTGCCATAAACCAGTTGGAAAAATGATTCCTTCTACCGTGGAATAAAAGCGATTCTTCAGGGATTGTTCTCAGGTGCGCTTCAAATTCTTTGATTGATCGTGCAACCGCAATCTCACCACGCCCTTCCCCATCACGATAAATAAAATTTCCAAATCCTAAATAATAACTGATAAAACTTTTTAAATCCTGTAAAAGGTTTTCCGAATTTTTATTTATAAAAGTAGACTTTAATTTAAATGCTTTTGTTGCATTCTCTGATTCTGAAGACTGTATCAATACAGGCATATCAGGGATTTCATTTTTAATATGCTCCGTTAGCTGTAAACCTGATGTTTCATTAAGCTTCCTTTCTTTTTCATATTTTACATCTGTAATTACACAAAGCAGGTATTCTTTATATTTTTCAAAATAATCAATTGCTTCTTCATAGTTCGACACCAATACAATTTTGGGTCTTGCTCGCATCCGAAGAATCTTATAAAGATTATCCGTGTTCACTTCTTCAATCAGGTGTTGCGTTTGCTCAATTACTATAGAATATAAAATCGGAAGAAAACGTGAATAATACCTGGCTGAATCTTCAACAAGCAAAATCACCCTTACCAGTCCAATCTTCGTATCGTTTTCAATATTCATAAGGTCTTCAATATATTTGACCATTGCAAGAAAAACTTTGCTATCGCCATTCCATACAAATATTTTATCGATACTACTTATTTTTTTATTTTCAAAAGCGCCCACATCACTGTTATTGTTTAATAGCAACAAAATAGGAAGCTTCGGATAAATCTGTTTTATAATTTCGCTTAACTGAATGGGTGTGGTTTTATCAATTCCCATCATCAGTATCACGAGGTCGTAATGACCGAATTGTAATTTTTCAAGTGCCTCTTCAGCCGATGAAACGCCAGTAATTCTTGGCGCAGAAGAAAGATTCAACTGATAATATTCTCCTGTAATCTGTTCAAAAAATCGTCCTTCCTTTTCTATTATATATGCATCATATAAATTAGCAACAAGCAGTATCTCCCTTACTTTAAAAGGCATCAGTTCATGATAAATATCGCGATCGGAATTATGTTTATTTAAAAATTTCTGCAAAAGTTGCATGCTCATATTCGCCTCTTCATTTTGAGCTTTTTCGGGATGCAAGGATTTGTCATGTATCTGGGCGATTTTTAAAAGATTCTTTCCTAATATAGTGTTCAGGTAGCCTGATATCAATACTGCAAGATTGTTGATAAGATGCCTTTCTTCTTTCATAAAAGGACCTTCATCAATCACAGGAAATTCTTTCAGGTAATAAATTTCAATTATTCCTTCATTATCGTCTATGGTTTCAAACATTCGGTGCAATACCCATTTTGTTTCTGTAAAATTCGGTGTAAGATAATCGTGTTTCCTGAATTTAATCCGAACAGCAGTATGTTCGGGATGCTGCATTGCGTTTGGAAGAATAGAACATATATTCTGCAACATTTCTTCAATAGGCAAATTGCCTTTTAGAATGGCTGTAGTTTTATTTATGGCATTTAGTTCTTTTAATCGTTCTTTTTTTTCAAAAAGTAAAAGTTTTAGCTCTTCCGATTTTATTTCATCGTGATTTAATAAACCATCATCCATATTTATTCTGTGTTGCAGACGTTAATATTCTGTTCTTTTATTTTAACATATCCTGATTATGCAGTAAAGTTATTATTTTTCGCCGAATTATAAAACCTGAAATTTTACTTTAATCCTATAAACTTTTTTTTGACATAAACAAGAAATTAATTTTATTTTTTTTTCTTTAAAAATTTGCTTTTTCAATTTAAAAATGTAATAACATTGTTATCTGAAATCAAATCGATAAATATTTGCTATTGATTTAAAATAATTTTAGTTTTACAGAAGGAATACATTATATTATATAAATAAAAAACAAATTCAGCAATAATAAATAAAAAAATGTCTAATCTTAAAAAAAAACAACATGGACCCAAAAGTTAAACAATTCATGGACAAGGTTGTAGCCAAGAACCCTAGCGAAACCGAATTTCACCAGGCAGTTATGGAAGTAGTAGAAACGCTTATTCCATACATCGAAGAAAATCCAAAGTATAAAGATGCTAAAGTTTTGGAACGAATGGTTGAACCGGAAAGAGTTATTTTATTCAGAATACCCTGGATTGACGATAAAGGTGAATTCCAGATCAATAAAGGATTTCGCATTGAAATGAACAGCGCAATAGGACCTTATAAAGGAGGTATGCGTTTTCACCCTACAGTAAACTTAGGTGTTTTGAAATTCCTAGCTTTTGAACAGGTTTTCAAAAACAGTTTAACAACGCTTCCTATGGGTGGTGGCAAAGGTGGATCGGATTTCGATCCTAAAGGAAAATCAGACAATGAAGTGATGCGTTTCTGCCAGAGCTTAATGACCGAGCTTAGCCGTCATATAGGACCTGACACTGACGTTCCTGCTGGTGATATTGGTGTTGGCGGACGTGAAATTGGTTTTATGTTCGGACAATACAAAAGAATTCGCAATGAATTTACCGGCGTTCTTACCGGAAAAGGTTTAGAATGGGGCGGCTCACTGATACGCCCGGAAGCTACCGGTTACGGCAATGTTTACTTTGCCCAGGAAATGCTTTCTTCAATTAACGAAGGATTTAAAGGAAAAACTGTTGTTATATCAGGTTCGGGAAATGTTGCCCAATATGCTACTGAAAAAGCCACTCAACTCGGCGGTAAAGTTGTAACATTATCTGATTCTAATGGATTCATCTATGACAAAAACGGTATTGATGCTGAAAAATTAGCTTATGTAATGCAACTTAAAAATGTTAAAAGAGGTCGCATAGAAGAATACGCTAAGAAATACGGCTGTGAATATGTTGCAGGAAAAACGCCCTGGGGTATTAAATGCGACATTGCATTGCCATGCGCTACTCAAAACGAAGTTAATGGTGAGGATGCAATAACTCTTATTAAAAATAAATGTATATGCGTTAGTGAAGGCGCTAATATGCCTACTACCCCGGAAGGCGCTGAAGTATTCCTCCAGAATAAAATTCTTTACGGTCCCGGAAAAGCTGCCAATGCAGGTGGTGTAGCAACATCAGGATTGGAAATGAGCCAGAATTCAATGAGGCTAAGCTGGACAAGAGAAAAAGTTGACCAGGAATTACATACTATCATGGTTAACATTCACAAAACGTGTTTGAAATTCGGCAAAGAAGGCGAGTTTAACAATTATGTAAAAGGAGCTAATATCGGCGGTTTCGTAAAAGTTGCCGATGCCATGATCGCTCAAGGACTGGTTTAGTAATATTCCAATCCATAAAAATAAAAAACGTCTGCCAAATGGTGGACGTTTTTTTTATTTTTATATTTTTACCTAAAATATTATAACATGAAAATTTTTCTTATAGGTTTCATGGGTAGTGGAAAAACCACTATCGGAAAATCATTAGCCAGAAAACTTCAATATGAATTTATTGATATTGATTATTATATTGAAGAAAGAAAAGGGAAAAACATACAGGAAATTTTCGCCGAAGAAGGAGAATCCAAATTCAGAAAATTTGAACAAAAGATTTTAAAAGAAATAATTAAAAAGGATAATGCTGTAATTTCATGTGGCGGAGGAACTCCATGTTACAACAAAAACATGGAGTTGATTAACAAAAGCGGACTTTCGGTTTATATAAAATATCCGATAGGAAAATTAAAAAGCCGGCTATTGCCTAATATGAGGAAAAGGCCTTTACTCAATAATATTGGATCACCTGATGATCTGGAATCATTTATTATTTTAAAACTTAAAGAGCGCGAAAACTATTATCAAAAATCAAAATTAATTCTTGATAATCCTAAAGGAACAAAAGATGTTATTGCGCTGATAACTGATTTTATGAATAAGAATGAGAAATAGTTTTTCCTATTCGGTTTTTTCTTCTATTCTTCCTGCCGAAAAATAATAACGGGAATAATATGCTTCTTTCAAATCGCTTATGGTTACTGATTTTCCCCATGAGGTAGCATGGATGAATTTATTATTTGAAAGGTAAATACCTACATGTGAAATCCTGTAACGGTTTATTTTAAAGAAAACAAGATCGCCTTCTTTAAGCTCTGATTTTTTAATATGTTTAAGTTTTTGATAAATATCATTCGCGCTGCCGCTAATAATTTTATTATATACAATCTTATAAATCTGTGTTGCAAATCCTGAACAATCCGTTCCGGCTTTACTTCGTCCGCCATACCTGTATGGAACACCAAACCAGGTATAAACCTCGTTGTATAATTTTATATTACTAGTGGAATCAAAATGAATTCCTTTTGATAAAAAAAAATGATATCCTTTTATTGCTGTGGAATCGAAATATTCATCGTTACCTGACCTCAATGATTTCGGTACATTCAGGCTTACCGCAAATAATGGAATAATTGCAATGAATAAAATAAATAAATGTTTTTTTGATTTCATTAAAACAAAAATAGAATTATGATTTAAATAAACAATTCCAAATCGTAATTTCTGAATGTGTTTTAACTTTTTTTAACGAAATAAGAATTTTCATCCGAAGAAAAAACTTCCAACATTATAAATCAAAAATGATACTACCCATGCAAGTATAGTTGTGTAACCTATTACAAAATATGTCCATTTACGGCTTCCGGTAACTTTACGAATGGTGGCTATAGTTGCAATACAAGGTGTATAAATTGAAACAAAAAACATAAACGACAATGCAACCA
Organism: Bacteroidales bacterium; assembly: GCA_035353855.1. Taxonomy (NCBI): domain Bacteria; kingdom Pseudomonadati; phylum Bacteroidota; class Bacteroidia; order Bacteroidales; species Bacteroidales bacterium. Next base: position 22,681 of record DAOQAK010000001.1, read on the forward strand.
GAGGATTAAAAACATTTTGGTCTTCGCGTTTTCCTGATAAATATTTTTGTGATTTAATACTACTGATCAAGTTTCGTTTATCATCGCCACTATGATGTTGCTGTTGATACAATTCGCTCAATGTTCCCACTATGGTTTCTTTTGCCGCTACTCCTGAAATTAAACTAATTCCCATACGCCAGTCAAAACCTAATGGATAAATTGCAGGCTCAATAAATTTCCCAATCATACCAATATATGATTTCTCAATATTTTTATTATCCGCATTATTCGGAAAATAACTCAGTAGCCATATAATTACTGATGCAATAAGAATGGCTCCTGTAATTTTTTTCAAAAATAACTTAGCATTGAACCACATATATTTTAATATTCTTTTAACAGATGGGATTTTTAATTTCGTTAATATGGTTTCAAATGATTCATTTGTTTTTCTGAAAAAATGTTTTTTAAGAATTAATGAAATAATTATTGCCAGTATGACCGACAATAAATAAATAAAAAATAATATGGTTCCCGGGTGTTTCGGGAAAAATGCAGAAATCAATAACACATATACTGTAAACCGTGAGCTGCACGACATCAATGGATTTATCAGAATGGTTATCAAACGTGAATTTTTATTCTCGATTTTTTCAGCTGTCATAATTGCCGGAACGTTACAACCAAACCCCATCACAAGAGAAATAAAAGATTTACCGTTCAACCCGAAAGGACGCATAAGGCTATCCATCACTATCGTTACTCTTGCCATATATCCCGATTCTTCCATTATTGAAAGCAGCGAAAAAAGGATAACTATATTGGGTAAAAATACGATTACTCCTCCTACACCTTTTAAAATTCCATTCACCAAAAGGCTACGTATTGCACCTTCAGGTAAAATTTTCAGAAATATATCTTCAAGAAAATAGAAAAAGTCGGTAAGCCAAATCATCGGGTAATAGCCCAAGCCAAAGGTTGCCTGAAATACCAGCCATATAACAATAATAAATATGACAACACCAGTAAGCTTATGATTTAAAATCATATCAACACGATTCATCTTTATTTATCTTTACTTATGCAAAAGTAAAATCTTATTTAGAATTATTCCAAATAAATATTCTTAAAATTTATTAAGACTTTATTTTTTCAAGAAGCGTAACATTCTCCACGTGCTGAGTATGCGGGAACATATCGACAGGACAGAATTTCACCAGATCATACTTCTCTTTTAATATTTCAATATCCCTTGCTTGTGTTGATGGGTTGCAGCTCACATAAACAATTCGCTGAGGCAAAATTTTCAGTAATTGCATTACAACATCTTTATGCATACCCATCCTTGGAGGATCAGTAATCACAACATCAGGCGCTCCATGCAATTTTATAAAATCATCATTCAAAACTTTCACCATATCGCCGGCAAAAAAATCTGTATTTGATATTCCGTTGATCTTTGAATTTTCTTTCGCATCTTCTACAGCCGATTGCACATACTCAATCCCAATAACTTTTTTTGATTTTCCGGCAATGAAATTTGCGATTGTTCCTGTTCCGGTATATAAATCATAAACCGTTTCATTACCTGTAAGACCGGCATATTCACGAACCATTTTATAAAGTTCATAAGCCTGGTTTGAATTCGTTTGAAAAAAAGAAACCGGGCTGACTTTAAAAACCAAATCTTCCATATGCTCTGTTATAAAAGGATTTCCTTTATATAACATAATTTCCAAATCGGTAATAATATCATTTCGTTTTGGATTGATAACATACATTAAAGAAGTTATCCCTGGAAAAGCTGATGAAATATGATCGAGCAATGCAATGCGTTTTTCATTATCTTCATGATGGAATACGATGATCAGCATCAGTTCACTCTGTGTTGTACGAATAATAATATTTCTAAGAAATCCATTTTGTTTCCGTAAACCGAAAAACTCATAATTATTTTTCAAAGCAAAAATTCTTATTTCATTTCTGATCGCATTACTTGGATGTCGCTGTAAGAAACATTCATTAATGTCGAGTACTTTATCAAAACGTCCGGGTACGTGAAAACCAAGACCATTCAACTCTTTCGGTGCATCGAAATCATCTTCATCGGTAAGAAAACGCCTGTCCGAAAAAGTAAATTCCAGTTTGTTACGATAATATTTCTGTTCATTGCATTTTAATATCGGGTGCATTATCCCATCGGGATTAATTCCTGCAATTCGCTGAATGCAATCCACTACATGCTTTTGTTTGAAATTCAGCTGAGCTTCATAAGAAAGATGCTGCCACTTACAGCCACCACAAATGCCAAAATGCTTACAAAAAGGTTGAGTTCTATTATCAGATGACTTTATCAGCTTTTCAATTTTTCCTTCAAGGAAATTTCTTTTACGTTTTGTAATTTTAACATCGGCAATATCACCCGGAACCGCTCCACTGACAAACACAACCATATCATTATGCCGTGCTACCGCCTTTCCTTCATCTGCAATATCAAGTATTTCCAGTCCTTCTATTATTTCATTTCTTTCATTCATTTTGTTCTTTCTATATTTTATGCAAATATAATCCGAGTTTATTTATCAATGAATTAATAAGTTTATTATTTCATTTATCTTTACCGAAAAAAACATGATCCGTTATTTTAACTTCTTTGTTTCACTTTTTGCACTTTGTATATTTTATTCAAATGCCTGCACACAGACCTCAGCACAATTGGCTGACAGCGGGTATTCAAAAATTATGGAAGGGAATTTTTCCGATGCCATTATTCTTTTAAATAAATCTATAGTAAAAGATGAAGGCAATGCTAAAGCCTGGTATTATACAGGATTAGCAAAGGCAAACGAAGGAAACTTTAACCAGGCGATTGTTTATTTCAATGAAGCCATACGCCTTGATTCAACAAATTATGATGCACTGTATAATCGTGGCGCTACATATTTTCATAATAAAAATTACGATCAGGCCATTATTGATTACTCCGATTTAATTCAAAAATCTCCGACATATTACCTGGCATACATTGGCAGAGGAAATATTTTTGCCATGCTAAAAAAAACCAGCGAAGCCATTTTTGATTATACCATGGCGATTAAAGCTAACCCCGAATCACAGAAAGCATATTTATACAGGGGCTCGGTTTACTACAACATAGGTAAAATAGAAGAAGCCTGTTCCGACTGGAACCTGGCAGCGGATAAAGGAAGCCCCGATGCAGAACCTTACATTAAAAAATATTGTACTCCTTATTTTGATTCACAAATAAGTCAATACGCTTCCCTGATAAAATCAAATTCCAATGATACCAATGCTTACCTTCTGAGAGCATACGCTTATTCAGGAAATAAAGATTATAAAAATGCAATAAGCGATCTTGATGTTGTAATTGCGATGAAACCTAATGATACTATTTCATATTATAACCGCGGAGTAATGTACTCTTACCTTTTTGAATATGAAAAAGCATTACATGATTTAAATAAAGCCATCGAACTCTACCCGAAATATACAGAAGCTTTTTATAACCGCGCTGAAATATTTTTCAAACAGGGAAATTTTAATTCAGCGATAGAAGATTACACTTTCGTAATCAACAGCATTGGCGGGTATTACCAGACATATCAAAAAAGAGGGAACGCGTATCTTAAAACAGGAAATAAAATAAAAGCCTGTGAAGATTTTGCAAGCTCATTAAAATATAATGATCCCGGCACACAAAACCTTATTGACAAAAATTGTAAATAACATATATATACCGACAGAAATGAGTTTTGCAAAAATATTTTTTGTTTTCTGTACGGTATAACTCGTTCTAAACAGTTTTGCCTTTGCAAACCTGATAAGAACGAGTATAAGTCAATCCCCTGTAAGGTGAAAATAAATTTTTCACATCTATATATCTACATATTCCCGAATACCCCGTAAATAAAAGGGAGACAACTATTTTTTTTTGAGTAAATAGTTTATATCTTTGCCGCAACAAGATTTTTTATTAACCATTTTTTAAAACACCATGTTATGGAAGCAGTAAAAGACACAATGTTATCAGAAAGAGCATTGCGCTACATTGAAATGGAAGACAAATTCGGCGCACATAATTATCACCCGCTACCTGTTGTATTAGCAAGAGCTGAAGGCGTTTATTTCTGGGATGTTGATGGAAAAAAATATTACGATTTCCTTTCAGCATACTCAGCAGTTAACCAGGGTCACTGCCATCCCCGTATAATTGATGCATTAGTAGAACAAGCAGAAAGAATGACGCTGACATCACGCGCATTTTACAACGACTGTCTTGGTGAATATGAAAAATATGTAACCGAATATTTCGGTTATGAAAAAGTACTTCCAATGAATACCGGAGCTGAAGGCGTTGAAACAGCCATCAAACTTGCCAGAAAATGGGGATATGTAAAAAAAGGCATCCCTGAAAACCAGGCAAAAATTATTTGCTGTGAAGGAAACTTCCATGGAAGAACAGTACTTGCTGTTTCATTATCAAACGATCCTGAATCGTATGGCGGTTTTGGTCCATTTGTTCCTAATATCGTTAAAATACCTTATAACAATGCTGATGCTTTAGCAGAAGCAGTTAAAGACCCTAATGTTGCAGGATTTATTGTTGAACCTATACAGGGTGAAGCCGGTGTTTATGTTCCCGATGACGGTTACCTTGCAAAATGTTTTGAAATATGTAAAGCAGCAAATGTTTTATTTATTGCCGATGAAGTACAAACAGGTATTGCACGTACAGGTAAAATGCTTGCCAGCGATTATGAAAATATCAAACCTAATATTGTAATCCTTGGTAAAGCAATTGGTGGCGGGGTATTGCCAGTTTCTGCTGTTCTTGCCGATGATGAAATCATGCTTTGTATAAAACCGGGTGAACACGGCTCTACATTTGGAGGAAATCCAATGGCTTGTAAAGTTGCAATAGCATCATTGAAAGTTGTAAAAGATGAAGAACTTGCTGACAGGGCATTTGAACTAGGAAATATCTTCCGTGATGAATTAAGAAAAATCGAATCACCCATGATACAGATGGTAAGGGGCAAAGGATTGCTGAATGCCATGATCATTAAACCTACAAACGGAATTGAAGCATGGGATGTATGTTTGAAAATGAGAGATAATGGTTTATTGGCAAAACCAACTCACGGTGATATCATTCGTTTTGCACCTCCTTTAGTAATAAGCGAAGGACAATTAATGGAAGCTGTTGAAATCATTAAAGAATCGATTTTAAGTTTTACAGCTTAATATTAATTTTAAAAATATACCGACAGAAAAGATTTTTGCAAAAATATTTTTTGTTTTCTGTACGGTATAACTCGTTCTAAACAGTTTTGCCTTTGCAAACCTGATAAGAACGAGTATAAATAAAATAAGCGCGCCCCGACAAAGTCGGGGTGCGCTTATTTTTTATATACTAACTAATTATTTCAGAATTGCGCAACCAGCCGTAAATTAAGCTGTCGGGGAGTTAAATAATTTGGAACAGGATATTGTTTTTCATCAACAGCCCTGATCCAAATATATGATATGGTATTATTGACTTGTAAAAGATTAAACACTTCCAGGGTTAACCAAATAGATTTGAAAAAACGAAAAGGATTATTTGGCTTAAGTATTTTTCCTTCACCTTTTAATTGCTTCGAAAATCCTATATCAACACGCCTGTATGCAGGAATACGCAAAGTGTCTTTATATTTCTCAACAGAAGGAGGTCCAAACGGAAGACTGCTTCCAAAAAGCAAACTAAGATGCATCTTATAAGTAGGGTTCTTGGGAAGATAATCCTGGAAAAACAAACCAAATGTAACACGCTGATCGGTAGGACGCGGAATATAGCCCGGTTCAATGCGGGCGCTGTCAGCTACAGCCTGGTCATTTGTTTGTCCTGATATAATCAGTTCTCCACTTTTATTGTAATATTCATAATAGTAATCGCCTTTAATATCTTCCATCGTTTTCATTACCGACAAGCTCGCCCACGATTCAACACCTTTCACAAATTCACCATTTACTTTCATATCAATACCTGTTGCAAAACCATGCGCTGTATACTCAGGCAAGTATCGTATTCTTACATTATCAACAGTGTAAGGAATAAGGTTGTCGAGAATTTTATAATACATTTCCGAAGTATATTTAAACGGACGATTCCATGCCAAAAAATTTAAAGTCCCTGACAAAACAAAATGTATGGATGTTTGCGCTTTCACTTCTTTATGCACCTCTCCTTCCATATCGCGCAATTCACGATAGAATGGAGGCTGGCTATAATAACCTGTTGAAAAACGGAAAATCACATCATGCTCCCAGTTGGGTTTATATGAGAATGCAGCACGCGGACTTAAAATAAATTGTTCGTTGAAATCCCAATAATTACCACGTAAACCGGCAGTAAGCGAATAAGATGAACTATCTGAATCAAGAAACCATTTCTGCTCATAATATCCCGAATAACGACGCGATAAAATATCGTTCACCGATTTTACAACATTCCTCATCTCGAGTGAAGAATAGGGTTGAATATCAGGATTGGTATATCCTACAGAATCTTGTGAATAAGGTATCGAATATCCGGCAGAGTCAAGCATTTCCCATTCGCTGATCTTATCATTTATTTCTTCCTGCTGAAATTTCAAACCCCAGTACTGTATAAGCTTCTCACCTATTTTTGAACCTTTATGTTCTAAATTGAAAACAGATGCATCCAAATAATTTCTCGCGTGATTCATAAATGTACCTATTCCAAGATTAGCTGTTGAATCGCCAAAATCATCTTCACCCATATTGACTTCAAGCTCGTTAAGCCTGTATTGCCCCTGTATATCGAAGGTTTCTCTTTCACTTGTACGAAATGCCGATGAAATAAATTTCAACTTAATATCTTTACGTGGTTTGTAATTAGCTGACACTGCTCCGAAATAGGTGATAAACCGGTCAACTTCCTGTCCATCGAAATAAACCATCAATCGCATAGCATTATTTAATGTTCCAAAATTGGTTTCACGTGTCTGCGGAATTACGTTGTATAAATTTCTTGCATAGTTCCCGAGAAAATCAAAATCCAGTTTTTCATTCACCATAAAATTCACATACGTTTGTACATCAGTAAATGAAGGTTTATAATCACCTTTGGTATCAAGGCTTTTCAAAATATATGAATTTGATTTTTGTCGCACGCCAAGCAAATATGACCATCTTGCATTCTTTGACAAACCTTCAATATTTGCAGAATAGCCAAGCAAGCTGCCTGAAACAGAACCGGCAAATTCTTTTGGTTTTTTATATTGAATGTCAAGAACCGACGACATTTTATCGCCATACTTTGCTTCAAAGCCTCCGGCAGAAAACTGGATATCCGAAACCATATCGGAATTGATAAAGCTCAATCCTTCCTGCTGACCTGAACGCACAAGAAACGGACGATAAATTTCAATGTCATTTACATAAACAAGATTCTCATCAAAATTCCCGCCTCTCACGGAATACTGGGAACTCAGCTCGTTGTTGGACGCAACACCCGGAAGTGTTTTTAATATGGCTTCAATTCCCCCGCCATATGTTGGAATAACCACAGCATTACTCGGGTCAATATTTATAAGAGTATTGGATACATTTTTATTATCTATTATATCGATTGTTTTAAAAACAGTGGTAGACTGAACTAATGAAGTATTATATTCTTTTTTTTCATTTACATGCAGAAATAACGGCAATGTATCCGATACACATCCTACATAAGTATAGTAAATAATAATATTTCTGTTAGCAGGAACTTTCAGTTCGTAATAACCGGACATATCGGTCAGTGTTTTATCTGCTTCTCCGTATACAGAAACCGTAACCTGCGAAAGCGGATTATTTTTTTCATCAAGCACCTTTCCATATACCAATGCTGTATTCTGTGCATTTAGCGCTATTCCTGAAATCAATAAAAAAAGTAGTATGCTAAGTTTTTTCAAAATCACAATCCCGAATTTCTATTTATCTTTTCTTTTAAATTTTCCTTCCTTCCATGCTTTTATGAACTGCGCCCAGGCAAAGGGATTCAGCAGGTTATTCGGCATATACTGACCGTTATAATAATTTTTATAAACCTGCTGGTTGACAAAATTCCTATAATTCATTGAACCATCCATAGGCATATTTTCCATTCGCTCTTTCATTTCAGCAAGAGCCAGGTTTTTCATTGCACGCTGTTCATCATCATTAGGGATTTGAGCTGTAACAAATGCTTTTTTAAACTGCTCAATGTTGGGCCATGGATATATTACTGTTTCGGAAAGGAATAAAGTATCTGCATTCATCATTTGTATGCAGGTATAGCGTTTCGAAACCAGGTTATCGGGGATTTTAAAATATACTGTTTTATATCCCAGGGCATTGAATTCAATTACATCTTTTTCTTTTGCCACGAACGAAAAGAATCCATCACGATCGGCAATTGTTCCGCTATGTGTTCCGCTAATGATGATGTTCGCATAAGATACAGGCTCAAGGCTGTCGTTAGTAATTACCACTCCCGAAAACTGAACTAATTTTTCGTCTTTTGTTATTGTGTCCTGTGCATGCATATTCGCAACCAAGCCGGTTAACAGAATGAGGGATATAAATCTTAACGCTATTTGCATGCTATTGAAAAACAAAACTTTTTTTTAAACGTAGTTATTACAAAATTATTTCTTTTACCGGATAAATAAAAAGATTAACATATAAAAAAAAAGCTGTTACCGAAAAAAGTAACAGCCTGATAAAAAATGTTTTTTAGGTTATTTTTTCAAAAAGCCTTTTTGACGAGCATCTTTAACAGCTACAGAAATACCATTTTTACTAATAGTACGAATTCCTGCTGCAGAAACTTTTAATGTTATCCATTTATTTTCTTCAGGGATAAAGAACTTCTTTTCCTGGAGGTTAGGATAAAATTTTCTTTTGGTTTTATTGTTAGAATGAGAAACTTTGTTTCCTACTATAACTTTCTTTCCGGTAATTTCACAAACTCTTGCCATAACTCAAATATTAAATAAAATTAGGGCTGCAAAATAAGTAATTTTATTTCAATAAAACAAATTTTTTGCAAAATTTATCTCAAAGGATTCCAGGAACTTATCATTTTTCGCTATTAAAGACACTTACCCGAAATCATTTTACTTACTTATGCCTTTAAGCAAAGGTACATAATATTTATTGGTAAACTTTAAAAGTCTTCTTAGACTTACTCTGTTGAAACCTTTAAAATTTGTAACTAATAAGTATGGATAAATATTAATTAACAGTAATATAATATTACTTATGCATTATTTTCTCGCAGATTTCCGCAAATTTATTCGCAGATTTTCGCAGAAACAATTTTTACTATTTTTTACTTTCCGCGTTCGCCGCGGCGAAATCAGCGATTTTTATCTGCGTTCATCAGCGAGAAATTTTTTTTAGCTCCCCATTCTTGCGCGTCTCCAGACGCGTAACTTATTGTACTGTTTTAATTTTTTAATCAATATTTATATTTCCTAAACATTTTATTCATGTACATCTTCACTCATCAATAAAAAACAAAAAACCAATTTATATTTTATTTCTTCCCTTCAAACTTACTTACACTATCCGGGCTGTTAGTGTATTTTGAAGGACATTTCAAAAGCATATCTTCGGCAACAAAAACACTATCGTTCATATGTCCGGTTACCACTACTTCATCAAGCCGTTCAAAATCGCGGGGTTTGGTTCCGTAATAAATTACATCTTCCGAATTATTTTTTTTATCTATCATCGTGAAGCGCAGCGATAAATTATTCAGTGTGGAATCGTAAGTGATCTTTTTCTGCCTGTCGAGTTTGCCAATTATCTGAACGGTCTTACCTTTATGCTTAGCTGCATCAGCAAAATCGGAATATGTATCGGCATCATAAACGGTTATTATCACAATTGCTATTGCAATAATTAAAACGATTATACCTATTATGCGGAATTTACTCATGATGATTCTCCGTTATTTTCTTTTCAAGCTTTCCTACTTTTTTATCGATCGCAAACAGGAATACAGCTATCCCAACGAAAACAACCGATAAAACAATTATTACAACATTTATACTTTCCATGATTAATTGTTTACTGAATTTTTTATTTTAATTATTCTTATCCTTACACTCAATATCCATATTGCAAAAAGTATCCAACCTGCTGCTGCAGGGAAAAATACCAGCGCCATATTTCTGCTCATAGTAAAAACAGGAATATCTGAATTGGCACCATCGCCAGGATGTATAGAACCTGATGATAATTTAGGAAGAATGAACATGAATAAGACCGTCAACACAAATGAAAAAATATTATAAACTGCTGCAATTCGTGCTCTTTTAATTCCTTCCGGTATTGCATCACGCAAAATAAAATAAGCGAAATACGCTATTAACGCCACTGCAGCGCCATTAAGTTTAGGGTCATTAAGCCACCATTGCCCCCATGTGAATTTGGCCCATATCGTTCCGGTAATAATTCCCAAAATTCCGAAAACCACGCCCACATTCACCGATTCGCAAGCAATCATATCATGATATAATTTTCCTGATGATAAATAACGAACACTGTTCACCACCGAAACAGCAAACATCACAATCATTGCAAACCACATGCACACATGAAAGAAAATATTCCTTATGGTCTCGCCCAGGTTTCCGATATCGGGAACTGTTACAGTGAAACCCGCAACTATAGAATAAAGTATCAGAACAACAGATAATATTTTCCACCAAAGTCCTTTCATATTAATCTCTCCATACGTAAGGAAATAATAATAATGATAATGCCCAGATTATCACATCAAGAAATAAAAGAATAAGCAAATAACGAAATGAATCGTAAAATGTATATGACCCGGGCATATTAGTAATTTTAATAAGCAGCAATAATAGCGGCAATATTAAAGGAAAACTCAACACTGCGACTAATGCAAAGTTTGCGTTGGTTTTTGCAGCTATTGCTGAAACCATTGTCAGTATTGAAGAATAACCAATGCTTCCCAGCACCAATGCCATCATAAATAATTCAATGTTTTCAGGAGAAAACGAAAGGAATAAAGCAAATACAAAAAAACATAAAAGTGAAATGATCAAAACAAGAACAGTATTGTAAATCATTTTTGAAACCAGTACTGCATTGGCTTTTGCCAGCGAAAAATAATAATGCCTGCGGCTTTCCGTTTCCTGGATAAAACTTTTAGAAACCGCATTTACCGAGGTAAACGTTAATATGATCCAAAACACTGCATTCAGGATTTTGAAACTAATCCCATCGATATTTTGTAATGAAAGGTAAGTAAAAAACACTGCCGAAAAAACATAAAGCAACACACTGTTTATTGCAAAACGCTGCCTCAGCTCAATCCTGAGATCTTTTGCTATCAGTGTATATACCTGTTTAAACATTTGTATTATTATTTCAGTAATAATTTTTATAACGAATATTCTACAGCTTTTTCAGGGATTTCAATATTATTAAACCCTTCTGCTTTTAATTTTTCTGCATATACTTTTTGTGTTTCATATTCGCCGTGAACAACAAAAACTTTTTTTATCTTTTTGGGATCCTGGCATTTCAATGTTTCAAGCATTTCTTTGTAATCACCATGAGCACTATACGATTCAAGAATTTTTACATCGGCCCTGACCTGGTGCTTAACGCCATATATTGAAACTTCTTTATCCCCATTTCTGATTCTTGCCCCGAGTGTGGTAGGTGCACAATACCCAACAACAAGAATGGTATTCTTTTTATTTTCAATATTGTTTGCCAGGTGATGTTTTACACGTCCGGCTTCCATCATGCCCGATGCTGAAATAATAATACAAGGGTCTTTAAGGCTATTCAGTTTTTTAGAATCATCTTCTGTTTGAACATAGCGCAGTCCGTTGAATCCAAAGGGATCGGGATCGTCTTTCATGAAGGCAAGAATTTCGCTGTTGAAACATTCGGGATGCATTTTCATAATATTCGTTGCGTTGACCGAAAGCGGGCTATCCACATAAACCGGGATGGTCGGCATTTTTCCGCTGAACGAAAGTTTGTTCAATGCATAAAGAAGTTCCTGTGTACGTCCCACACTGAATGAGGGAATGATCAGTTTACCTTTTTTCTGAAAACAAGTTTCAAGAACAATTAACAATAAATCCTGTTCTGCTTCTTCATAAGCGCTATGTAGCCTGTCGCCGTATGTGGATTCTGTAATTAAAATATCGGCTTGCGGAAACGGTTGCGGTGAGCGAAGTATGCGGCTGTGTAATCTTCCCAAATCGCCGGTAAATGCAATTTTAGTTTCTTTTCCATTCTCATTGATTGTAAGGTTTACAACCGAACTACCAAGAATATGACCTGCATCAGTAAATTTTAATTTTACTTCATCACAAACATTAAAAATCTTATTATACGAAATACTTACAAAATATTGCATTGCAGCTTCTGCATCTTTTTGTGTATACAGTGGCTCAACCGGTGGCAATCCCTGGAGTGCACGTTTTTTATTATGATGCTTCGTATCACTTTCATGAATTCGTCCGCTGTCGGCAAGCATTATTGCACATAAATCGCGTGTAGCATGATTGGAAATTATGGTTCCGTGAAAACCGCTATTAACAAGAAAAGGTATTTCCCCGCTATGATCGATATGAGCATGCGACAATATTAAATAATCAATATTAGGAGCGTAAAATCCCAGGTTCCTGTTTTCATTTTCAGTCTCCAAACCTTTCCCCTGGAACAGACCACAGTCAAGTAAAATGGTCTTACCGCTATCTAAAGTTATCAAATGCTTGCTACCCGTAACCTCGCGTGCTGCACCAAAAAATTGTATCTTCATAATCTTAAATTAATTTATAAAAACCTTTGTGCGGTTATATATTCAGCTAATTGTATGTCATACCGCGTGTAATGAGGCATCTGATATTGGATTCACGTTTCACTCTGAATAACAAACTCTTTTACCACACTACTTATACCGATTTGAAAAATAATATAGTCCAAACTTCATTTCAATTGTTTGTACTATTTATTTTTCTATCGGCATAACCAAAGTAAGAATTTGTAGTACGTCTTTGGACTATCTATAAATTCACTTTGGTATTATTTCAGAATGTAAAACTACTATTTTTATATGTTCAATCCAATTGTTAACTTAAAATAATTAATGGGCATTCAGAAACTGTTTAAATATTTTATTTTCTAATTACAGTATCAGTAAAAATGCCACAAAGCGCTATCCGACGTGGTGGACACAAAATTACACAAAACTGCTAATTATGACAGAAAGCTTTATTTTAGTATGTTCGTCGCATCAAACTTCGTGAAGACTCTGTGATACTTCATGTAATTTCTCACTTTATTATTACACAGAGCTACACTGAGAAAAAATAGAGAACCGCAGAGAAAAGAATGAATATATCTTTTAAAAAAGCTATTTTTGAATTTAATCCATTATCGGATTTACGAATTTTATTGAATGAATGAATTCAAAAATATTATTAAAAAAATATTATTTTCGTAAATACTTATTTTATATATTTACGCAAATCAATTTTTCATGACTGAAGATTTCCTTCATTATATATGGAAATATCGATTATTCGACAATAAGATTTTGTTTACTGCCAATAACGAAAAACTTGAGATCATCAAGCCCGGAGAGCATAATACCGATGGCGGTCCCGACTTTCATAATGCGCGCATTAAAATAGGAAACACCATATGGGCAGGAAATGTAGAAATTCATATCGATGCTTCGGACTGGGAAAAACACAAGCATCATAAAGACAAATCGTACGACAACATCATCCTGCATGTAGTGTATAATAACAACTACACCGCATTACGAAAAAACAATGAACCCATTCCGGTACTCGAAATACGCGACATCATTCCGAACCATATCAACAAAAAATATAACAGTTTATTTAAAAACAGGAACTGGATCCCCTGTCAGTTACTCATTAAACAATGCGATACAGTTATTGTTACTTCGTGGCTTGAACGTTTGCTTGTGGAACGACTTGAACGCAAATCGGAAAATATCATTAAACTTTTAAAACAATATAAGAATAACTGGGAGCAGACTTTTTATATTCATCTCGCCAAGAATTTCGGTTTCAGTCTGAATGCCGAACCTTTCGAAATGCTTGCCAAATCAACACCTTTAAAAAGCATTATCAAGCAAAGCAATAATTTGTTCCAGCTCGAAGCACTGCTGTTCGGACAATCGGGACTTATCCGAAAATCATCGCAGGAAAAATACGAGAACGATCTGATGAATGAATATTTATTTCTTCAGCAAAAATTCAACCTGAAAGCTGTTGAAGGACATTTGTGGAAATTCCTTCGATTGCATCCTTCGGGCTTCCCAACCATACGCATAGCGCAGTTTGCATCGCTGTTGCATAAAGCATCGCATTTATTTTCTTCGATACTTGAAGCAAAAAAAATTCACGATATTGAAATCCTGTTCGACACGAATTGCTCCGAATACTGGCTCACGCATTATGTTTTCGGGAAACCCTCGCCCAACCGTTCCAAAAAATTAGGCAAGGCATCGATCGATATCATCCTTATCAATACGGTGATCCCGTTTTTATTTGTTTACGGAATTATAAAGAAAGAAGATAAGTTCCGCGAACGTGCATTGCGTTTCCTTGAACAACTGGAAGGCGAAAAAAATTCTATTGTTACCCGCTGGAAACTTTTGGGAATACCTGTAAAAACAGCCTCCAACACGCAAGCACTTCTCGAACTAAAAAACAATTACTGCGACAACAAACTCTGCCTCAACTGCGGGATAGGAAATAATCTTTTGAAAAAAAGCAAATAATATTTTTCTAATATCTTTGGGTTGAAAAATATATTTTTATAAAAATTAAAAAGTATTGCAGACAAATGAGATGACTGTAATTCAAAAACAATTGGACATTGACAGACAAAAAAGAAAATAAAGATTTCCTCCGCTTCGCATTTTTAAAAATTTCATGCAACAGCCCATTGTACCCATTTGCTTTTGCCCCACCGCACAGAGCCAACCCTCCGCAAAAGCAAAAGAGTGCAATTTTGCCAACGAATTATTATTATGTCGAAAAATTAAACTCCAAAGAAAAGAGTGTTTAATTAAAAAATAAATTCAAAAAAACAAATATGACAAACGAAGAAAGAATTATTGGCTATTATAGCGACCTTTGCAATGCACTTAACGATAATGGTTATAAAAGGAAAGGAATTACAGATGGAAAACCATACGAATTAGACTTTCAAGTTGAATACTTACAACCTTCACTAACAATGATGTCTATAGCGCGTAATATAGATGCATATCAATTTCTCACTCAAAAAGAATTACTAAAAAGAGATATTTGTCATTTTTGCGGAGAAACCCCTATTGACGATTCGTACACTTTTACAGAACCAATAAACCATATTACTATTAATATATGCTATAATTGCCATCACAATAGAGGAGCCTCAAAAAAAACAAAAAATAAGGGTTGTATGCTTTTAATATTGATACCTATAATATTAATTGCTGCATCAATTTTTATATTCAATTTGTAACAATCGCTTAATAGATATAAGTGCTAATTTTAAATAAGATTCAAATGTAATTTGTATGGTAGATGGTCATAGTGCTATTAAACAAATTTAAAAAATAATAATTATGAACATCCTAGTATTATTGATGGTTTCAATTTATATAAAAAGTATTTTTATTTATTTAAAATTTGCTTTATCCACTTTCTTATTTGTAATTTTGTAACATCATTAAAAAAATAAAATTATGACGAAAAGTGTAAGTAGCGAAGAAGTAGAAAGATTTTGCGCCGAATCAAGAATTACAGATATTTTAAGGAGGTCAAATGAACTTAACGCAAAAAATAAACTGACTTTAGAAGAAAAGGAAGAAAAAGAAAAACTTTATCAAGAATATGTAAAATTAGGAAAATTATTTGATTAATTATTTTTAAGTTTTCAACTACGTAAAATACACTATATGTTCAATTTTAAAAAAAAGAATGAAATAAACCCAATAAATGAGGTTTTGAATGATTTGACAATTAATCAAAAAATGTCAGTCTTAAATTTATTATTAACTATTGCAATTTGTGATGGAGACCAAGGAAATAATGGAAAAGAGATTTTTTTATTAAGTACTTATATTAATACATTAGCTATTAATAGTGAAAGGTGTACAGAATACTTTAAATCTGGAGGACAAGCAAGGATAATTAGTGACCTCAAACCATTAAGCCCAAATCAAAAAGAATTTTTAGTAATTGCAGCATATGAAATGATGTCTTGCGATGCAAAACCTAATGAAAAAGAAATTATAGTTACTACTAATATCTTTAAGCAAATAGGTATTAATGAAGATAATTTTATTGCAACAGTTCAAAAATCTAAAGAATTAGTGAAATTATTTTTTGGTAAATAATAATAAAAAGATGCAAGTTTATTTCATATACTTTTTGAATTATAATTTTAAAACTAAATAATATGTGGATATTAATAATTATTTTAATAGTTGTTTTTATAATTGGAAAATTCTTTTATGATAAAAACAAACAAGCTTCAAAAATCACAATGGAGGGTGGCATGAGGCATAAATATCGTGAATTAATAGAATTACTTATGAGTGGTGATTCACGTACAAAAATTTACCAAGAAACCTCTGATTCTATAACTCTTGGAATTTCTAACATTGGAGGAAAAACTTTTTTTACTCTGACTCAGACATTTGGTAATATTACTATTCAATGGAAAGTAGACAGTCCTGTTTTCGGTAAACATAAAATGGAATGGACTTTTCACGAATATGAAAACCCAATAAAAATAGCTGAAATAATTTCAAATGATTCAGGGAAATATCAAAATAACATAATGACAGCAAATGGATTCACTGGTATAGATAAATAGAACATGGAAGATCAAAGAATGTTACCAAATGATAAAGAATGGGAATGTATAATGATTGCTAATGAACATAAAGCAGTAATTAAAAGACAATTCATATCAATGGTAAATGAATTAGAGGAAGAAAATTTAAGAAAACGCAAATTGATTTCAAATGAATTTCAAGAAGAAATTATTTCGGATAGCAAATTGATTTCAGATGAACTTTATGTGGAACTATTAAAGGGCAGAATAAAAAAGATTGAAACAAATTATAAAAAAGAAGATTATTTAGTTTCATCAAACAAAACTTTTACTCAACTATGGTCAGACTATGGTATGCAATATTTCTCTATAAAGGCTATCAAGCTTTGGGTAAATGAATTACGTTCAAAGGAAGAATGTATTCAAAAATGGGTTAATATTCTTTATCCTGTTCCAATTGATATAAAAAAAATTCTTCTTGATATTTCTATTAGACAAAGTAATAATAGAAGGGAGGGATTAAAACAGGGTATTCGTATTAATACAGGTTGGCCTAGTGATTGTTTATCATCTGAAATTGATAAAAGATATGGTAAATATTGTTAAACCCAATCGCACATTTGCATGCACATTTACAGCTTTTATTTTAAAGGCAGAAAGTGTTTAACTGCAAAAAAAGATTTCATTTCCCACCCCACCACCTGTAGCGACATATTCTCGGCAGAAAAAATCCTTCTCAGTTCTCGCTCGTTTAGCAAAGCGTAACGAGTGCTAAAAAAATATACTTCGACTGAATGAGTTTGCGAAAATTCCAAAACTCATTCGCTCAGTATAACTGAATCTAAACATCTTTGCTTCCGATAGCAATCGGAATGCAAATTTGTAAAGATTCAGTATAAAATTCTTTATTCAGAATAAATTTATATTTATTGTTTAACTTGCGGATGAAATTGGTATAATTAGCAACGCCATTTATGGCGTTGAAAAAAAAGAACAAGAAATCTGACTTTAGTCAAAACATATATGGATTTGATATTGTTAAACTTTAATTCTTGGTTTGGGCTAAAGCCCATTTCTTTTCGTTGTATTTTGAGCACGACATAAATGTCGTGCCTAATGATGTTCGTATTATAAAAATAGAACAACTGCGTAACATGAAATATTAATTGTAACCCATTTAAAAAAATATAAAAAATGAATTCAAACTTTTTTGACACCAACAGTTACTTTCCCATTTCTCGCACGTTTAGCAAAGCGTAACGAGTGCTAAAAAGTTTAAAATACTTCACTCAAGCTTGAGGCTTCAAACTTTTATTGAAAGAAAATAATCCTACTTTTGTAAAAACAATTTTTCAAAACTGTGTTGCAAGCTGATCTGTTACTTATTACTCCGCCATTTGTTCAGTTGAATACGCCCTACCCTGCAACCACAGGACTTAAAGGCTTTCTGCAGGAACAAGGTTACAACGTAGCTCAGCTCGACCTCAGCATTGCTTGTATTTTGGAATTACTTTCAGCAGAAGGTTTGAGAACAATATTTGATTTTGCGAAAAATAAAAAATGCTCTGCCAATGCAAAAAAAATTCTTCAATCGAAAGATGAGTACATCAGGTATATTGATGCCGTGGTGCATTTCCTGCAAGGCAAAGACAACACATTTGCATATTCCATCAACAACGGGGTGCTGCCCGAAGCCAAGCGTTTCAACATACAACAGGATCTGGAATGGCATTTCGGAACCGATGGTGTTCACGATAAAGCGAAATTCTTAGCCACATTATTCATTGAAGACATTGGCGATTTTATTACCGAATGTGTTGACAGTCGTTTTGGATTTAGTCGGTATGCCGAGCAAATCGGGTTGAACGCGATCAGCTTTCAAACAATTTTGGATGAACTAAAAATCGATACACCCATTACCAAAATGATGTGTGATATTTTAGATAAGTCGATAAAAAAACATCATCCAAAAATTATCGGCATTACCATTCCCTTTCCCGGAAACCTTTTAATGGCGCTGAAATCGGCAGAGTATATCAAACAAAATTATCCGAATATTTCAATCGTGATTGGCGGCGGATTTGTAAATACCGAATTGCGACAACTTGATGAATCAAGACTTTTTAATTTGGTTGATTATGTTTGCTTAGATGACGGAGAACTCAGCCTTCTAAAATTATTGGATTATATAATAAAAGGTGAAGAAAAGTTAGTGCGGACTTTTAAATTGGAGAAAGGCAAAGTTTCTTATATCAACAATGCTGATGAAAAAGATCTTGCACATGAATATTGCGGAACTCCCGATTATGAAGGCTTGCCGCTGAATGATTACATTTCGGTTTGCGAAACCACCAACCCGATGCATAATTTATGGACCAATGGAAGATGGAATAAAATGACATTGGCACATGGCTGTTACTGGCATCGCTGTGCGTTTTGCGACATTTCGTTGGATTACATAAAGCGCTACAGCAGCGCAGAAGCAACTGTACTATGCGACCGTATAGAAGCAATCATAAAACAAACCGGTCAACGCGGATTTCATTTTACGGATGAAGCCGCACCTCCGACAGTATTGAAAAAATTAGCAGAAGAAATTATTCATCGCAAACTATGCATTACATGGTGGACAAATATCCGTTTTGAAAAATCATTCACTTTTGAATTATGTGAACTATTAGCAGAATCGGGATGTGTAGCCGTATCGGGCGGACTGGAAGTTGCCTCCGATCGTTTGTTGGAGAAAATGGAAAAAGGTGTGACTCTTGAACAGGTAGCAAAAGTTACGGCTGCTTTCCGTAATTCAGGCATCATGATTCACGCCTACCTGATGTATGGTTTCCCGACTCAAACCGCACAGGAAACAATAGATGCATTGGAAATTGTTCGTCAGATGTTCCAGCAAAAACTTTTGCAAAGCGCCTTCTGGCATCGCTTTTCCATGACGGTTCACAGTCCCGTTGGCATGGATCCTGCAAAATACGGTGTAGAGCGCATACATCATTCTAAAAATTCTTTCACTCAAAATGGTTGCGAGCATATTGACAAATCAGGTTGCGATCACGAGAAGTTCAGCAAGGGCTTAACCAAAGCTTTATATAATTTTATTCACGATAACGGTATCGATTTTAAATTACAGGATTGGTTTGATTTTAAAATTCCCAACACCAAGATCCCACCGAATTATATTGCAAAGTTTCTTAGAAAAAAGTAAATACACTTTTCCTACATGAATAGAAATAATTACTTACTGAGGTTACGCAGAAAAATAATATTTTACATAAATTCGCAAGGATAGGTAATATATTCATTGATTTTTATTCCAATCCTGTAGGGATTACAGCTTGGTAAAAAAAATAATTATAACATAATAAAAGTGCCGTAGGTACTATCCTTTAACCAAAATTCAAATTTAAGATTTGGCTATAGTTTAGAAATTAAGATTTGAAGTTTAAATATAAGGATAGTGCTTACAGCACATCATGTTGTTGCTATGTTGGGTTTTACCAAGCGATTATGCCTACGGCATATAAATTTTTCTTTACATTAAATTTATCCCAAATTCACTTTAACCCAAATTATTCTATAGAGGAAAATGTCGATAAAAAATAATTCATAAATCTTCGGTATTCCTTTATTGTTATATATTCCGGGAGATTTTTCTCGAAAATATTTCTATTACGTAATTTGAGTTAAGTTGAGTTTCAAAAATTCAAAGGTGGTTTCGACTTCGCTCAACCACCTTTTCTATAAAATTTAATAAAATGATAAACAGGCATTGAGCACAGTCGAAACGCCCTAAAGAAAAATAGTTAAATCTTTATTTATCCACACTTCGCGTATCCAGCGCATCGCGTAAACCATTGCCAATAATCATAAATGCAAGCACCATCAGCATGATTGCAATTCCGGGAAGTATTGCAAGGTGAGCAGAATTTAAAATAATATATGCATAGTGTTCTTTTATCATTGTACCCCACGAAGGCATGGGCGGCTGTACTCCTATTCCTAAAAAACTTAATCCGGCTTCCATTAAAATAGATGCAGAAAAATTTGCTGCTGAAATTACAATCACCGGACCCATTACATTTGGAAGAATGTGTCGGAAAATAATTCGAGAATTACGATAACCTAATGCACGTCCCGCTTCCACGAATTCTTTTTCGCGTATGCTAAAAATTTGTCCGCGTACCACACGAGCCACATCAACCCACATTGTTAAACCTACAGCAATAAACACCTGCCAGAAACCTTTTCCTAAAGCAAAGGTAATTGCGATAACCAGCAGCAATGTAGGAATTGACCAAACTACATTTATAAGCCACACTATCAAATTATCAATCCATCCCCTGAAAAAGCCTGCCAGTGCGCCAAGAAAAATTCCAACTATTAAAGAAATAATTACAGATATAAATCCAACAGATAATGAAACCCGCGTTCCTATTATCAACTGGCTTAACACATCACGGCCAAATTTATCGGTACCGAATAAAAATGTTTTATCTATAATATTTTTGTTTATAATTTCTTTCTGCAAATCAGAAATTTTTTCTTCGTGCAAAACCCCGTCAATAGTGATGAATTTTATTTTATCGTTTTGTATCAGAATTTGTTTTTCATCCGATAAAGAATAAATCACATCGGCAATATTAAAACTGCGAAAGGTTCCATCGTTAGGAGTATCGCCGGAATAATCTTCGGTGATAATATTTGCTCCTTCAAAATGCCATGAGTACAAAGGATAATAAACATAATCGCTTTCTTTTCCATAAAGCATCGTATTGAAAAAATTCGTTTTATTTTCAATTTGATTTTTCTCTACCTTGAGCATTGGAATGGTGAAGCCCGGGTTCTTTGCTGCAATTTCAATATGCTGAGCATTGGCAAAGGGCGTAGAATCGGGTGTGATAAGATATCCGGCAATGGCAATAATAACAGCAAACATCACAAGACAAAACATGAACATGGAAAGTTTATCCTTCCTGAATTTCCTGAAAGCTATGGCAGACAAGGAACCTATACCATCATAATTCTTTTTCCTGTAAAAATTAATCTTCATCAATTATTTAATTCCGAATTTCAAAATTCGATTTTATCTATCTCCTCCAATTATCAACTGCTAAATACCAACCATCCTTATATGCAGGGGAACGGGAAAGGCTGTAATCATTATCGGTAAAAGGATTCGTAACTTTTGTAAAATTAAATGAAATGGAAAGCATGTTCCTGTCTTCACCATAGGTCCATGTTTCAATATCTTTATTTTTGTATACAATATTTGGTATGCCGTACACAATGTATATTATTCCTCTGTCGGTTTTCCATCCTTCAAGATACGAAGTAAATAATCGGTTAGCATCCTGCACACGATTGTAATACGACTTTATCATTTCTTTTGCCCTGTCAGGATTACCTGCCAGTTCCAGCCAAAAATCTTCTACTGCTTCCTTTTTATTTTTCTTTAATACCAGATCATCGTATTCATTTTTCCCTGTAAGATAACGCAATGACAACAACATTTGTTCTGCAGTTGTTATTTTTGGGTAACCATCATAAAATCTGAAAATCGTGAAACCTTCAGTTTGAGAGGTATCGGAACGATAATTATAAAAGCCTTTATATAAAAATTTTAAAGCAGGAGTAATTCCGTTGGTTACAGGAATTGAATATAAACTATCGGGCGCATACTGGAATGTTTTCTGTACAGGAAATGAAAATGGCGGAGCTGCAATAGGAAAAATCCTATCATAATAACCCACAAATAATTTCTGAATATTTTTATTATTACAAAGTAATTTATATTCTGAAACAGTATCGGGAGTATTTGTAAATGCGGGCAGGCTATCACTGTCGAGTAAAAGAAAATTCTGTGCTGAATTCGGATCGGATTTATTGATATCAATAAAAATATCAACGGACGTGTTTTTATTCAAATCATTGAAAGAAAATTTTACCAGGTAATTTTTTCCTGAAACAGCCTTCACATCAATAGAGCCGGTAATATTTTTCTTTATTTCTTTTTCATTATCTGAAAAAATAAATGTACTGCTATCGCGAATAACTTTCATATCGTTAGTTTCATACAGTTCTGTATGTATGGAATATTTTGCAGAAAAATTATTTTCTTTGATTTCCTTTACATATAAAAGGTTTCCCGAATTGAAACGATAAAAAATTCTTGATATCGAATCATTGAGATGATATACTGTATGACCAGGAATGAATGAAATCATATCCCTTTCGTATAAATAAGAAATATCAGTATTGGTAACCTTGCCGGTTCGACATGAAATTAATATGATCAGAAAAAATAATGATATGTATAATACTTTTTTCATCCGTTGTTTTCAGAAAGTAAGTTATCCCCGTTTTCCTGGTTATATTTTTCAGGCAATTGCTTTGATGTTTTAATTCCCAGCTTGCGGATGCTTTCAACTTTATTGATGAGGTTGCCTGAGCCTGTTTGCAATTTCTTCATTGCATCGTCATATGTTTCATGAAGCAGGTTAATTCCTTTTCCAACTTTTTCCAAATCGTTTACAAAGCCAACAAATTTATCATACAGCGCTCCGCCCTGTCGTGCTATTTCCATTGCATTGCGTGTCTGGTTTTCCTGTTTCCAGATGGATGAAATTGTTTTTAATGTTGCCAATAAAGTTGACGGCGTTACAATAACAATTTTATTATCCCATGCAAAGCTGAACAATTGCTGGTCTTGCTGCACAGCCACACCAAACGATGATTCAATTGGAATGAAAAGCAAAACAAAATCGGGTGAATTTAAATCTTTAGATGACTGGTAATTTTTCTCGCTCAGTCCTTTGATGTGCGTGCGAATAGAATTAATATGTTCTTTTAAGAATTGTTGCCTTTCCGCATCATCATTGGTGTTTACAAAATGTTCATACGCCACCAGCGAAACTTTTGAATCGATGATGATATGTTTTTTATCGGGAAGAAAAACCACCACATCAGGCTGAATGCGTTTGCCGTCTTCAGAAGTAGTGCTGTATTGTGTTTCGTATTCAGCACCACGTGTTAGCCCTGAACGCTCCATTATTTTATCGAGCACCAGTTCACCCCAATTGCCTTGCTTTTTCGAATCACCTTTTAATGCTTTGGTCAAATTATTTGCTTCGTTGCTGATCTTGCTGTTCAGTTCATATAATTTTTTCACTTCTTCTCGAAGGCTATATTTATCACGCAGTTCCTTATCATAAGCCTCATTCACTTTCTTTTCAAAATCGCCAATCTTTTCTTTTAACGGGGTTAAAATTTCCCCTATATTTTTCAAATTGGTTTGGGTGAATTCCTGCGAATGTGTTTTTAAAATTTTATTTGCAATGTTTTCAAATTCGGTTGAAAATTTTTTCTGCAACTCATCCATCTCTGCTTTTTGAGTATTCAATTTTTCAAGCAGGTTGCGGTATTCAACTTCAGCCTTAGAAATTCTTTTACCAAGTTCTTCCGATTTTATTCTTTCCGATTTTAATTCGGCATCAACATTATTATAATTATCAAATAATTGTTTGTAGCGGTCTTCTGCAATTTCCTTGGCTTTATCGCTTGCTGCAAGCTCCGATATTTTTTTCATTTCAGCTTCCTGTAATTTCGATTGCATTTCAGATGTCTGCTGCTTATTTTTATTTACTGAAAGAAGCCATCCAATTGCAATACCAATAACAATCCCAATAATTATATATAGAATTTCCATGAGTAAAAATGTTGAGTGGTAAAATTAAAATAAAAATTGGAAATAAATATTTGGAATATAAAAAAGAAAATAATACCAATTGTTAATTTAAAATAGTCCAAAGAATATTTTAAATTTTACAATGGTTATGCCGATGACATAGATGTTATAGTACAATTTATTGGACTATTACATATATACAATCGGTATAACTTGAGGATTTAACATTTTCTTACCACTAAGACACTTAGCACACTTAGAAACACTTAGAATTTTCTTAGTGTTCTTAGTGACTAAGTGGTAAAATAATTTCAGTTTTAATACATCAAATACATTTTGCTTTTATCTTTCCATCCTGCCTGCGACTCATACTCTACAAAATATATTTTCAAATCGGCATTTGATTCGTATTCTTCAAAATAAATTTTTTTGTCAGCATTCGATTCATATTCTTCAAAGAACCAGCGACCATCGTTCTTTCCGGCATTCGATTCATATTTTTCTTTATAAACCAATAGGTCGGCCTGCGATTCATATTGAACTACATAAACTTTAACATCGGCTTGTGATTCGTATCGAACGGAATAAACTTTCTGTGCCTGAACACCTTTTCCAATAAGCATTACAGAAATAATTACAAAGAGAGCAAAAAACTTTTTCATATTTTTAATTTTAAAATGTCTTCAAAAAGCCTCAATAATTATACCTTTTTCGGTTTATGAATTTGGATTAAAAAAAATTATTTTATCAAATCAGCTTATGAACTTGTTCACTTATCAACTTGTCTACTAACTAAAAATAACTCACTATTCCAAAATGAATTTTTGCCGAACGGAAATATATCGGATTGTTGAATTGCCTACCCAGTGCATAACTCAGCGAGAATATCCCTGCTTTGGTTTCAAAACAAATTCCGGCACCAAAACCATAAGGAGTATCATGTACAAATTTTTCAACGGTTCTGCTTTCATAATAAGCTCCATTCCAGAATGCAAATAAATAAGAATTTTCTTCAAACAAATAACGATATTCTGTAGTTACAATACTATAAAATGATGCAGTGATAGATTCCTCGTCAAAGCCGCGCAATGTCTTTAATCCGCCAATACGATACAATTCGTTTGTAAACAGATTGCTTCCATGAATAGCTGCGCTTTCATTTGAAATTTTTATTGTACTGCGTGAGAAAAAAGGAATATAACCGCTTAAAACGCCCGATACTTTATATTGTGCCGTGTTCAGGTCGATGCCTTCATAAAGTTCTTCATTCAGATCTGAATTTTTTTTGATTTGTTTTGTACCTGCACTTCCTGAAACTTTTATATCAACACCTTTTCGGGGACTATAAATATAATCCAATTTTTGAATTTTATATTCAAGCCCGTACATGTTGATGTTTACATCGGCATACTGCGGAAGTGTTGTTGCATTTTTAAATGCTTCAGTACTTAAAATTGAAGAAGCCTGATTTTCGTAAAATGCTTTTAAATAATTTGTCCCGCTGAACATATAACGCAATCCAAGATTTTTCAGCACATTAATATATAATGTATCGTTTTTATATAACGTGAATTTTATATCTGCACTAAAAGGAGTATTAAAAAGATACGGGTAAATAAAATTTATTTTCAGGTCTTGTGAATTTGTCTGAAGTTTGCGCCAGCTCAGGTCGATGGTTTCGCCACGATAAAAAGCATTTATCATTCCAAGGTTGGCCTCACCCGTCAGCATTAGTTTTCCGGTAGTCTCACTGTTAGGCAACACACCCAACACACCATCAAAATGACTGTTCTTCTTCTTATTGGCATAAATAACAATTTTCGCTTTGGTATCGGTAAAAATAATATTGAATGGTCTGATTTCAGTTAGGAACAGCAACTCTTTCAGTTTTGCAGATATTTTCGAAACCTTCGATTCATCATATAAATCGCCGGGTTTTACATTTACATAATTGTAAAGAAATTTTTTTGCGACTTTTGCTTTTCCGCGCATAACCACGCTATCAATTACAATCTTATTATTCATTTTAAGATTTAATGATGCGAATACTTTATTTTCAATTAATTTAATTGAATCAAGTTTTATCGAAGCAAAAGGAAACCCTGAATTTTCGCATGTTTCAATAATATCATTATTCAGTTCTGATACTTTTTCATAATTAAAAGTTTTCGAAATAAAATCATCATAATGGTATCCGGCTTGTTGAATTATTTCAGGAGAAACATTTCCTTTGCGTAATTCAATCCATTCATATTTTTTGCCTATCGAAATATTTGCTGAAACGGTATCATTTTTTTTCAAAACACTATCCACGGATGCAGCGATATAACCTTTTACCCATAATTCATTTAAAAGATCTGATAATTCTTTATGTAATTGCAATGTATCAGAAAATGTTTTTTTTATATTATATTTTTCGATAATTTTTCCAGAAGAAGAATCTGTATTTATTTTAAGAAAATATTTTTGTGCGTTTGCAGTAAATGAAAAAAATCCCGCAAAGAAAAAAAAGGCTGATACTATTTTAAAAAAATATTTCAAAATTAATTTTTTGTTGAATTCAAATCCCAGCAAATTTCTTCTTTACCCATTTGCCGCAGTAATTCATTTGTTTTAGAAAAATGTTTACATCCAAAGAATCCGCTGTATGCTGACAAAGGCGAAGGATGCGGAGCTTTTAAAACATGATGTTTTGTAACATCGATGATCTTAATTTTAGCTTGTGCATATGCACCCCACAATAAAAATATCAATCCGCTTTTTTGTTTCGACAATTGTTGAATTACCGCATCTGTAAATATTTCCCAACCTTTATTCTGATGCGAACCGGCTTGTCCTGCTCGAACAGTAAGCGTAGCATTAAGAAGCAGCACACCCTGTTTTGCCCATGGTTCAAGGTTTCCAGTGCCTGGAACAGGAATTCCCAAATCGCTTTGCAATTCTTTAAAAATATTTACGAGTGAAGGTGGTTTTGTGATACCATTTGAAACAGAAAAACACAGACCATTCGCCTGACCTTGTCCGTGATATGGGTCCTGACCTAATATCACAACTTTTACTTTATCAAACGAAGTATAATTAAAAGCTGAAAAAATCTGAGAACCCGGAGGATATATCGTGTATTTTTGTTTTTCGTCAACAATAAATTTTTTCAGTTCATAAAAATACTGGCTGTTAAACTCGTTATTTAAAACAGGCTTCCAACTATCTTCTATCACAGGATTAACGTTACTCATCTATAAATTTATATTATGTTAATAAATCGTTTAAAAAATATTTTGCCAATATAACTTCGTTCATTATATTTGTATTCTTAAACCACCACACAAACATATTGTAAAATTATGAAAAAAGTTTTATTAGTTGCAGCAGTTTTAATTTTTGTGGTAACCGTCATGTCTTCATGCAAAACCCATGAAAGATGCCCGGCTTACAGTCAGAAAGTAAAAACGGAAAAACGTACTTAAAAGTATTTTATTGTTTTTTAAAAAACCATGGAATAGTGATTTCATGGTTTTTTTCTTTATAAATATTATTTTTCCGTACTTTTACGTTACTATTTCATAATTTTGCTATCGAAAGTTTTATGAAATTATTAAAGTACACCATATTATCATTATTATTTCTCATCACTTCTTTATTTGTTAAAGGACAAGCAATATCTCTTGGCGACACAACAATAAGTGATGCCAAAGTTTTACTTCGAAAAGAAAATAGCGGATTCCTGATGATTCATACTGCCGGTTTTGGTGCCGGATACAGGGCAGGAAAACATATTACAGGCTATAAAAAAAGAATGTTTGAAGTAGAACTTACCGGAATGAAACACCCAAAAGAAGTCCGAATAGTAAGCCCTTATGATAACGCTAGAAGTTACATATATGGAAAAGAAAACTTTCTTTTTATTTTAAGAGGTGGAATTGGGAAACAAAAAGTTATTAATAGTAAGCCATATTGGGGAGGGGTGGAACTTCGTTATTTTTATAGTGGTGGGGTCTCAATGGGTTTTCTAAAACCTGTATATTTATATATTATTCACGGATCTGGTGATCATTATTTTTATCTTTTGGAAAAATATGATCCCTATAAACATTTTTGGGATAATATTTATGGCAGGGCTCCGTTTTTTCAAGGTTTCAATAAAATCAAACCTCTTCCGGGTATCTATTTTAAAACCGGATTTAATTTTGAATACGGGGCTTATGATGAAACTTTAAAAGCTATTGAATGTGGGTTAGCTATTGATGCTTACAAAGATCCCGCACCCATTATGGCTTTCAATAAAAACAAAAGTATTTTCCTTTCTCTTTATTTTAGTTTTCATTTTGGAACAAGAAGAAATTAATTCTAATGAACTTACCTGATAACAATTCTGAAAAAGATAAATATTTAAAAAAACCACAATGGCTTAGAAAAAAACTTCCATCGGTTAATGAATATTCATACTTAAAAAATTTATTAAATAAAAACAACCTGCATACCATTTGTGAAAGCGGGAAATGCCCGAATATTGGTGAATGCTGGGAAAACAGGACTGCAACATTTATGATACTTGGTGATATTTGCACGCGTTCATGCAGTTTCTGTGCAGTAAAAACCGGGAAACCAATGCCTCCGGATATTGAGGAACCTTCAAAAATTGCTGAAGTAATTAAACAGATGCAACTTAAACATTGTGTTATCACTTCGGTTGACCGTGATGACCTGGATGATGGAGGCGCTGCAATTTGGGCACAAACTATCACACTAATAAAAAAAGAATCACCAAATACTACTATTGAAACTCTTATTCCTGATTTTAAGGGAAATACAAATAATATCAATACTGTTATTCTGGCAAAACCTGACATCATTTCTCATAACCTTGAAACCGTAGAAAGACTAACGAAAGAAGTCCGCATTCAAGCAAAATACAAACGTAGTCTTAAAGTTTTAAAATTCATATCCGATTCTGGAGTAACTGCAAAATCAGGAATAATGCTTGGACTGGGCGAAACGGAAGAAGAAATTTATTCAACTTTCGATGACCTTCTTTCAATTGGGTGTAAAATAATTACAATTGGTCAGTACCTGCAACCCGGGAAAAATAATCTGCCTGTAAAAAAATATATATTACCTTCTGATTTTGAAAAATATAAACAAGTTGCTTTATCAAAAGGATTTAAATTTGTTGAAAGCGGACCTTTGGTTCGTTCATCTTATCATGCCGAGAAACAAATACATATTACCACAAACTGATTCATGCTGACCGAAATCTTGTTTTTTGCTACCTTTAACTGACTCAATGATTTTATTTTTAATAAAAATATTAATTTTATTCTGATTTTCTGTTGATTAATTTTTGAAAAAAACTTTTTTGCAATATTTAAAAAAGATGTATCTTGTGCCGTTTTTAAAAACCTTGTTTTGACTAACACAATACTAGAAACCATGAAGAAGAAAAAAGTACTTTTTAGCTTATTAGCCATAACTTTTACGGGAAGTGTATTTATTATGGCATCATCACAAATCAATAAACAAATTTTCACTCCTAAAAATAAACAGAGTACCCCAAGTAATTCAAGTGCTGTTGGCAGCGAAAATCAAAAAGGCGGGAATTCGCTTAATTTGACATGGAATGAACTTGGTCCTGATAATATGGGTGGACGTACAAGGGCTATATTAGTTGATAAAAATAATGCTAATACTATTTATGCCGGTGGTGTAAGCGGTGGATTATGGAAATCAACAACCGGAGGTTCTTCATGGGTAAAAATAAATGACTTTGCTGAAAACCTCGGAATTTCATGTATCGCACAGGGAGCGGATGGTGCAATTTATGCAGGCACCGGCGAAGGCCTTTCAACCAGTACCGGAAATGCTAATGGGTCAACAGGATTTGTTGGAAAAGGAATTTACAAATCTACTGATGGAAGTACTTTCACTTTGTTAACATCAACTATTCCTGCAACTGAGAACACAAACAATATTGCATGGGCTTATGTAAATAAAATAGCATGCGACCCAAACAATGCAAACCGTATTTATGCTTCAACCAATAAAGGATTACAAAGTTCAGATGATGGCGGAAGTTCATGGATAAACCCTGTTGGAGTTACCGGAGTATCAACTGATGTTGATGTAGCTACTGATGGTACTGTTATTACAAGCGTTAACAATTTATGTTATGTATCTTCAAATGGGAACGATAATTCTTTTGTATGTCAATCAGTGTCTGGAACAAACGGAGATCTTCCTGCAACCGGAGTTTCAAGAATTGAATTTGCTTTTGCACCATCAAATCCTGAATATATTTATGCAAGTGTTGCCGATTCAACAGATAACTCATTATATAATATTTATAAATCTACAAATAAAGGTGATAACTGGTCTGTTATTGGCCCCGGTGGCAGCGGTTTGTTCCAGCCTTTTGGTAAAAAAGGTAATTCTAACAATACAATTGCTGTTCACCCTACCAATCCAAATAAAATTTTTGTTGGAGGAGATAATTTATGGGTATTGAAGGATGAACTTTCTACCTGGACACAAAAATCATTGAATTATTTGGAATCTGAAAGTAGTTATTACATTCATGCAGGAATTAACACTATTGTTTTTAGCCCAACTAATCCTAATATTTTTTATATAGGTAATAACGGTGGAATTTCACGCAGTTTAGACGGAGGAGAAACATTTGAAACAATAAATATTAATTACAGTACTATTCAGTGTAATAATGTAACAGCATCTCCTTATGGATGGATTATGGCAGGAACAGACGATAACGGAACTTTATTAATTAATCCTAACTTTCCAACATTTCCAAAACATGCTTACGGTCTCACATCCAAGGCTGGCGGAAATGGAGGCATGAGTACATTCTCATATATAAATCCTGAAGCATTTTTCACATCATCAATATACGGAATTACCCAA
The DNA here is from genome assembly GCA_035353855.1 of Bacteroidales bacterium. NCBI lineage: Bacteria > Pseudomonadati > Bacteroidota > Bacteroidia > Bacteroidales > Bacteroidales bacterium. The sequence continues at coordinate 54,185 of DAOQAK010000001.1, forward strand.
CGTTCACCTGATGCAGGTTCAAACTTCTATCCTTCAACTTTTAACCAGGATGCCAGCAACCTTTTTTATGATAAAAAAATGCTTCCTACCGGTTATACCGCAGGACAACCATCATTCTTTGCAGCATATTATGCTCCAATCATATTATGGGAATGCGGAAATGATACATACTCAAATGATTCTATTGTATTTTCCCCAGCAAAAATTGCTAATGAAAAATTTGAAGATAAAGGCGACGGGCAAACAAAACATTTTACAGGAACTTTAGAAAAAGGAAAACAGCCTTTTGCATCAATAGTTCCAGGAACCATTCAAATTGTTTCCGGTTCTATTCATGCAAATGATGACGGAAGTGGAAATATTATTGGTAGTGTAGACAATACCGTTTCCAGTACAATATCTTATAGTGATGGATCATATGATATTACTTTCTCTTCTGCTCCAGCAAGCAGCGGTAATATTCTTATCTCTTATGAAACAAGATTTAACGCAAATTCATATTTATATATTGAAAGTGGAAATAAACCTGCAGCTTTCTGGTATGAAACTCTAACATCAATTGAACAAGGTGATACGATTTATATACAGGATATTATTCAATCTAAATTCTTTGTTGGTTTTGATAACGCAATTTGGATGACAAAACAAGCATTAGATTTCGCAAACAACCCTAAATGGTTTAAAGTTGCAAATATTCCACAAACCAGCAACCATAATACCCAGTGTATGGCTTTATCTAAAGACGGCAACTATCTTTTTGTTGGAACAGCTGATGGTAAACTATACAGGTTATCAAATTTACGTGCTGCACAGAATGCCACAACTGCTGAATGTGATGATACTACTAATTGTGTAATCGGGTTTAAAGAATTAACAATTACTACTAACAATAAAGCAATCACTTCTATATCTTGCGATCCTAGTAATCCTGATAATATTCTTATAACTCTTGGTAATTACAATACTACTACTCCTTATATTTTATACTCATCGAATGCACTGGATAGTGATCCTACTTTTGTTTCAAAACAAGGAAATTTACCTTATATGCCTGTATATTCTTCATTAATGCCAATTTTTGAATCTGGCGCAGTTATTATAGGAACTGAACATGGCATATATTCGCTTGATGATATTTCAGCATCATCACCTCAGTGGGTTGAAGAAAATACTGGTTTGGCAAATGTTCCTGTTTACTCCCTGTGGCAGCAACAGTATGATTATTCTAATGTTACTAATTATGGTACCATATACGCCGGAACTCATGGCAGAGGCGTTTATGAATGCACAAAATACACTAGTATTAATGATCCTCAAACTCAAAACAATAGTGTCAGCTCATCAGCATTATCTTTATCGGTATATCCAAACCCTGTAATAAATAATGCAGCTTTAACATATACAATTCCTGAAAACAGCGATATTAAAATAAAAGTTCTTGATGTTACAGGAAAAATGTTGTATTCAGCAAATCTTTCTAAAATATCAAAAGGGTCACACGTTTTCAATATTGATTGCAGTATTCTGAAAAACGGAACTTACTTTATACACATGCAAACAGGCTCAGATAAAGCTATTACTAAATTTGTGAAAATTCAATAATAATTAATTGGCAAAAAAAGAGAGGCTGTTAAATTTAACAGCCTCTCTTTTTTTTGCATCTCTCTTATGACATATGTTTTAAATTAAAAGCATACATTATAATAAATACTATTGCTACAACAAACATCAATATTGAAGAAAACATAAATATTATAGACATTAATGGATTTTGAAAAAAATTACTGAATAATATAAAGAAAGTAACCGTAGGAGCTAATTCTCCGACTACATAAATAAAAAAACCTATTTTTTTCAAATGCCACATTAATATTACTCCTGCCAGGCAAATAAGAGTAGCAGCGAAACCAACAATATTATTTATTTTACTATAATAAAAAAAATTATCGAAATCCACTGAATCAAAAAACGAACTATTTATTGTTTGCAGCTTCATCATTTCATTTTGAGTGTTACCTGTATTTAAAATATTTATCAAAGAAGAGATAAAAACAAACCCTATCCCAACAAAACTTAAAATACAAATAACGGTCAAAAATGTTGGACGTTTTTTTGTGTTATCCATAAATGGATTTACATTTTCCTGTTCCATGTTAAATTAAATTTTAGTTATTAATCGGTATTTTATCATACAAATTTAAATCTATATACATCCAAATCAAAGTATCAAAAAATATTTTATTAACACGTTGTATGATAAAAAAAGCTCCTGAAAATTCAGGAGCTTTAATAATATTCTAATATCATCTGTTATTCGAGACTTCCAACAACTTTTTCAACTTCATTTAATATTTCGCATGATTTTACAAGATCTTTCATTGCATTATGATCAGTGAATAATGGCCTGTCGATGTCAAGATATTCAACATGCTTGCGAATAACTTTATGAGCAGTAGCAGTACCATTACCATATTTATAAGGAGTTTCAAGTTTTTCCCTAAGGTCAAGGGCTTGTGCTGCGGCCATAAATTCAATACCCAGAATACCATATGCATTATCCAATATCTGGAAATTTTTAAGCGCTGTATTCATTCCCATTGATACGAAATCTTCCTGGTCTGCAGCAGCAGGAATACTCTGGATACTTGCAGGCATAGATAAAATACGTTGTTCAACAATTTGCATATCGGCAGTATATTGACTTAACATCAATCCTGAAAACATACCTGCGCCTTTTGTTAAGAATGGAGGTAATCCAATGCTTAATGCAGGATTGTTCAATCGGTTCATTCGTCTTTCTGATAGAACAGATACCATTGTAACAACAGCACCTACCATATCCATAGGTACCGATACAGGAGAACCCTGGAAGTTTGCACCCGATAACTGAACATTTTGATCAGGGAAAAATAAAGGATTATCCCCTACTCCGTTCATTTCTATTTCCACTTGTTTGCGTGCATAAACAAGCTGATCGTGAGCTGAGCCTATTACTGCAGGAGTTGAACGCATTGAATAGGCATCCTGAACCTTTACTTTTAATTTATTTTCAGCAAGATCGCCACCCTGACAAACTTTATGAATAGCTTTAGCGCTTCTTATACCACCTGGAAATCCACGTGCTTCGAGTAATCTAAGGTCGTAAGGTTTAAGGTTTGCTTTTAATGCTTCGAGCGACATAGCACATGCAATTTCTGCCTGCTTTAGCCAATTATTGGTATCAAAAATCATTAATGCGCTCATTCCTGTTAGGAAATTAGAACCATTGATTGCAGCAAGTCCATCGCGTGCCTGTAATCCGGGAACAGGTATTCCTGCTTTTTCAAAAGCCTCTTTTGAAGGCATCCATTTGTCTTTATAGAATACTTTATTTTCGCCCATCATGCAAAGTGCAATCTGCGACATCGGTGCTAAATCACCACAAGCTCCAACAGAACCTTTTACACAAACATAAGGCGTGATACCATTATTTAGCATATCAACCAGGCATTGAGTAATTTCAAGTCGGCAACCTGAATTACCATGTGAATGGACATTTGCACGAAGTAGCATTGCAGCACGAACATGATCAACCGGAGCTGCTTCACCTATACCTGCTGAATGGTTGTAAACAAGATATTTTTGAAATTCCATAACTTGTGTATCATTCAGAACAATTTCTGAAAATTCACCAATTCCGGTATTCACACCATACATTATTTCTTTTGCTGCAAGTTTTTTTTCAAGCATGCCACGACATTTAACGATTCGCTCTTTTGCATCAGATGATAATTCAACCTTTTCGCCATGACGGGCTACTTTTACTAAATCTTCTATTGTAAGGCCTGCGCCTTTTATTATTATTGCCATAACTTTAAATTTTAAATGTTAAATGATTAATTATAAATGATTAAAATTCTTAAAAAGAATTTTTAATTTTTTTAAAATAAGAAAGTATAATGATTAATGAACAATCGGTATTACCGATGATAAAGGAATGAAATACTAGAGACAGGCGCGTGTAATTTTAATTTTGTAATGAATATTCCAGTTTTGCATAAATTGTAATTTCTTGTCAAATATAAGAAGTTTTTTTCAGTAGTGCAAAAAATTTTTACAGGTTTGAAATTTTATTAATCAAATCGTTAACTGAAATTTTTTCCTGAACTCCTGTCTTCATATTTTTTATTGAAACACTATTTTCTTTCATCTCATCAGTGCCAACAATAGCGACAAAAGGTATATTATTGGCATTTGCATAATCGAATTGCTTTTTAGTCTTTGCCGATGAAGGATAAAGCTCAGCGCTGACACCTGCTTCACGCACTTGCCTGATCAATGGCAAACAGAATTTTTCTTCTTCTGCTCCAAAATTTATAAAAAGTATTTTTGTTGTTGATGATACTTCCTCAGGGAATAGATTCATTTCATTCAACACATCATAAATACGGTCGGCACCGAAAGAGATTCCAACTCCTGAAACATTAGGCAATCCAAATATTCCCGTAAGGTCATCGTAACGCCCGCCACCGGCAATACTTCCCATAGCAACATCTTTTGCCGATACTTCAAAAATAGCACCGGTGTAATAATTCAAGCCACGGGCAAGTGTGATCTCAAATTCAACTTCAGAAGAAACTGAAACAGTTTTCAGATAATTCAAAACCGTTTCACATTCCGAAATACCTTTCAATCCTACTTCTGAAGACTGTAATATTTTTTTCAGTTCATTAAGTTTAAATTCTGAATTGCCTTTTAAAAATATTATCGGTTGCAATTTCATTAAAGAATCTTTTGAAATGCCTTTTTCCTGAAGCTCTTTATTTACTCCATCTACACCAATTTTATCAAGCTTGTCAATGGCTACCGTAATATCTACAATTCGTTTGCTTTCGCCAATGATTTCGGCAATCCCGGAAAGTATCTTTCGGTTATTTATTTTAATCTTTACAGGAATTTTTAGTTTTCCAAAAATCGAATCAACAATTTGGATAAGTTCAACTTCATTCAGCAACGAATCGCTTCCAATAACATCCACATCGCATTGATAAAACTCGCGGTAGCGGCCTTTCTGCGGACGGTCGGCTCGCCATACAGGTTGCATCTGGTAACGTTTAAAAGGAAAAGTAATTTCGTTCTGATGCATCACCACAAAACGCGCAAAAGGTACGGTAAGGTCGTATCGTAAAGCTTTTTCAGAAATAAATTTTATTGCTTCATTTGAAGTGATATCCAATTTTTTATCGCCAGGAATTTCTGATAAATAATCACCACTATTCAGAATTTTAAAAATTAATCTGTCGCCCTCTTCCCCATATTTTCCAAGCAATACAGAAAGATTTTCCATTGCCGGAGTTTCAATAGGTTTATAACCATAAAGCCTGAACACACTGCGAATAGTATCGAAAATATAATTACGGCGGATCATTTCTTTAACACCGAAATCGCGCGTACCTTTAGGAATTGAGGGTTTTTGTGAAGACATTAAAATTATTTTTATTTAACAAAATTAGAAATTTTTATCATATAACACAGCTTCTTCTGCATTATATTTAACCCTTTCAGGGTTTGTTGCTATTTGCATTTATACAGGTGGTTTCACCACCTGTTATTAATATTTAAGCCTTTCAGGCTTATAATAATTTCTTTCATTAATTTATAAAGAGTACCATATATAAACACTAAGATGAAAAATCAAGAACACAAAGGGTTTATAAATTACTAATTATTCTTTTCAGGTATTCATCAACTTGCGAAAAACCTTCTTCCGGCGCCCAAGGGGCAAAAATTTTATCAATCGTAATATCATACGGTCCTTCTTTAACTTCATAATAAACCGAGCCGCTCTCAAAGGCAATAACAGTATGCCATGCAGCGGGTGTGATTTCGGCAGCATAATTTTTCAGTTCATGCGAAAGAATGATTTTTTCAGTGATATTACCAAAATCATCAAATTCAACAACGGCAATTTTTCCTTTCAGTAAAACAAAAATTTCTTTTTTATCGGGATTGATATGCTTATGCGGACGAACGTATGTTGTAGGTTCCAGGGCATTCAACATGCGCTGCAATATCTCGGAATCTTCTTTATGAAAATTAAAATTCTTTCGTTTTCGTTTCGTAGTCTTAGCTTCTTCCGATAATGAAACAAGCATTTCTTCGGTAATCTTAATCATATCGAATCGAATAATTCCGTTTGACTTTTGTTTTCAAAATCCAACAACCATTTCTTCCGCCATAAGCCACCACCATAGCCAACAAGGTTTCCGTCGCTTCCAATCACGCGATGACAAGGAATAATAATGGATACAGGATTTTTCCCATTTGCATTTCCCACAGCCCTTATTGATAATTTATTTCCTATAGCTTTTGCAATATCAAGATATGAGCAGGTTTTACCATAAGGAATTTTTAATAATTCAGTCCATACTCTCTTCTGAAAATCGGTTCCCTGCAAATCAAATTTCAAATCAAATATTTTTCTTTTTTTATTAAAATACTCATCAATCTGTTTCACGCATTTAGCGAGGCATTCAGGACAATCAGTATAAACATTTTCAGTTTCCACAAAATATAACGAAGCAATTCCATTTTCGCTTCCGGTAATTTCTATCGTTCCGATTGGTGAATTATAATAATATTTTTTCATAAATTTTTACCGCAAAGTACGCAATGAACGCGCAAAGGGCACCAAGCATTTCTAATACCACTTACCAATATCAATGGTTTTATAATTTTTTATTTTTTCCAAAAGTCGTTTTTCATTGTCATCATAAAGCAGCATCTGATGATGCTCAGGACGTAATAATTTTTGTTCTACGGTATGCTCAAGATGCCTGATATAATTATCATAGAAATTTGAAACGTTAAATAACGCACAAGGCTTATCAATCATTGAAAGTTGATTGAGCGAAAGCACTTCTGTAATTTCATCGAGTGTGCCATAACCACCGGGCATCGCAATAAATGCATCCGATTTCTCGATCATCAATGCTTTCCGTTCGTTCATGGTTTTCACAACAATCAATTCTGTTATTTCATCATGTGAAATCCCTTTATTGAAAAGGTGTTCAGGAATTACACCAAAAACATTTCCTCCATTTTTCATAACAGTATCAGCTATAACACCCATAAGCCCGAGTCTGCTTCCACCAAAAACGAGAGTTAATTTTTCTTCAGCAATTAATTTTCCTAAAGCTTCTGCTTTTGCTTTAAATAAAGGGTTTTCGCCAAAACTGGAACCACAAAAAATACAAACTGATTCTATCTTTTTCAAAACTTTATTTTTTTACAAAGATAAAATTAATATTATTGAATAATTTTCTACATTTGGCTTTAGCAAGAAGAAAAATATGAATGAAAATGAGTTATCAAATAAAATAATCGGGTTAGCTATAGAGGTACATAATGCATTAGGGCCAGGATTACTTGAAAGTGCTTACAAAGAATGCCTTTATTATAAAATAAAAAAATCAGAAATTTATGTCGAGAAAGAAAAACCTATTCCTTTGATATTCGAAGAAGTAAAATTAGATTGTGGATATAGAATTGATTTAGTAATAGAAAATAAACTTGTAATTGAAATTAAAAGTGTAGAAGCATTGCATGATATTCACCTTGCTCAAACTCTTACGTATTTAAAACTTGGGAATTATAAATTAGGATTATTAATAAACTTTAATGTCGTGAAATTAAAAGAAGGTATAAAAAGAGTAATAAATGGCTCATTATAATTTTATTCAATGGAATCCTTTTAAACCACAAAGTAACACAAAGAAAAAAATGCACGAAGTTCACAAAGAAAATCATATTTTAAAACTAAATATACTTTGAGCACTTTGTAAAAACTTTGTGCTTCCTTTGTGGTAAAAAAATAAAATACAAATTCAAATTTCATCAAATGAAAACATTTTTTTATTTATCAATATTTTTTTTATTTTTTCTTAATTCCCTTCAGGCTCAAAATAATGTTCTGATAAAAAACATTGAATACGATGTACCTATTATAAATAAAGACCTTTGTCAGGGTTCGGAACTTTCGGAAACCGACTGGTGGAAACGAAATATTGAAACATCAAAACGCTGGTACTTTCAGCAGGCATTGATGAACAAAGCGCTTAAAGGAGAAATAAAAGTTTATAATTACGATGGCAATGAATTATCTCATGATGAAATTTTTAAAAAATTAACTTATAAAGACACTATTATCAAAACGCGTACAAAACCGCCATACGACAAGTACGATACTGTTATAACAAAATATATTTCACCTTCTGAAATTCACAGTTTACGCTTCCGTGAAGCATGGTATTATGATACCTTTACATTTAAAATCAGAAAAGAAATCTCTGATTACAGTCCAATTATCGCTGTTGACAAGGAAGTAAAATATCAGAATAAAACAAAAATTATTTCACAGGATATGCCTTTATTCTGGATAAAAAATGTTGGCAATACTGACAAAAAAAATTATGAAACGCTTACTGATTATATTTTATACAACAGTCCGATATTTTCAAACCTTGAAACATCGATGCCACAATTTGGGAATATCTTAAAAGTCTCAAACGACTCTATTTCGCGCCAGTCATATATTGAATCTCTTCTGTTCTCAGCTATTTCAGAAAAAATCAAAACATATCCTTCAACAAACTTCAGCGATTATTATACATTTGCAATTGATAATATGACCGCTTTCAACCTAAGCGAAATTCAGGATATTGCTGCAACATGCGACACAATGGAGATCACAAAAAATACGTTGCCAAATAAAGTTTTATTCGATACAATAATTTGTAAAGTAAAAGACATAAAAAATATTTTACTATTCCGATTTTACGAAAAGTGGTCGCTCGATCCCAAGACAATGAGTTTGCAAAAAGATGTTGTTGCTTTATCACCTTGTGAAGTTATGTATAATGCCAGAAAAGAATTTAAAGGCATCATCCCAATGTTTACAGTGTTATTCGGAAAAGCTGTGAGATGCTTTGAAGAATAGAAACATGATCATTCATTTTCATAAAAGGTCAAATTGTTTTGTCCCTACGGGACATAGCATATTTTGGGTTTTTCTTTTACCAAGCTTTTGTCCCTATCGGGACAATGAATTGGAAAAATATAGAAACTACAAAACATATTTTTATACAGTAAGGTATTAAATATAATTTTAATGTGTATAGGAATATATTTATACCGACAGAAAAGAGTTTTGCAAAATTATTTTTTGTTTTCTGTACGGTATAACTCGTTCTAAACAGTTTTGCCTTTGCAAACCTGACAAGAACGAGTATAAATTGTTTTGTCCTTACAGGACATAATATATTTTTGGGTTTTTCTCTTTACCAAGCTTTTGTCCCGATAGGGACAATATATTGGTAAAATATATAAACTACTAAAGATATTTTCGTGCCGTTAGGTACGAAACATAATTTGATTATGGAAAATATCTAAAAATTGTTTTACCCTTACAGGGCTTAGTGTATAGAAAATTTATTTCTGTAATTTCTATTTTCTGAATTCAGATTTTTAAATTTAATCCGCTTTCAATTTTTTATAACGAATACGTTTTGGACCTGTATCGCCTAATCGTTTCTTTTTATTTTCTTCATATTCCGAGTAGGAACCTTCGAAGAAGTAAACCTGCGAATCGCCTTCAAATGCGAGGATGTGAGTTGCCACTCTATCAAGGAACCAGCGGTCGTGAGAGATGATCACGGCACATCCGGCAAAGTCTTCAAGACCTTCTTCCAAAGCACGAAGTGTGTTAACATCAATATCGTTAGTAGGTTCGTCGAGCAATAATACGTTTGCTTCTTCTTTCAATGTTAATGCAAGGTGCAGACGATTCCGTTCGCCGCCCGAAAGCACACCGCATTTCTTTTCCTGGTCGGCACCACTGAAATTAAAACGTGCCACATACGCACGTGCATTCATAGAACGCCCGCCAACAGTGATGATTTCACTGTCGCCTGAAATCACCTGGTACACGGTCTTTTCAGGATCGATGGCTGCATGCGACTGGTCAACATAACCTATTTTTACAGTTTCTCCAGTTTTAAATTCTCCTTTATCAGCTTTTTCAGAACCGATGACCATCCTGAACAATGTGGTTTTACCGGCACCGTTAGGGCCAATGATACCAACAATTCCGGCAGGAGGTAATGCAAAACTTAAATTCTCAAATAATAATTTCTCGCTAAATGATTTCGAAACATCTTTAGCTTCAACAACCACATTACCTAAGCGTGGACCATTAGGAATAAATATTTCAAGTCGTTCTTCTTTTTGTTTTACATCTTCATTCAACATTTTTTCATATGCATTCAACCTTGCTTTTCCCTTAGCATGACGTGCTGATGGCGACATACGCACCCATTCTAATTCCCGTTCCAATGTTTTCCTGCGTTTGCTTTCAAATTTTTCTTCCTGAGCTAATCGTTTTGTTTTCTGGTCGAGCCATGAAGAATAATTTCCCTGCCATGGAATGCCTTCGCCACGGTCGAGTTCGAGTATCCAGCCTGCAACGTTATCAAGGAAATAACGATCGTGTGTTACAGCAATAACAGTTCCTTTGTATTGTTTCAAATGCAACTCAAGCCATTCAACCGATTCGGCATCGAGGTGGTTGGTAGGCTCATCAAGCAAAAGAATATCGGGTTCTTTAAGCAACAGTCGGCACAAAGCTACGCGTCTTAATTCACCTCCCGATAAATTTTTTATCAAAGCCTCACCATCAGGACAACGCAATGCATCGAGCGCTCTTTCAAGCTTAGTATCAAGTTCCCATGCATTATGATGATCGAGCAATTCAGTAAGCGCACCCTGACGTTCGATGAGCTTATTCATCTCATCATCACTCATAGGTTCGGCAAACTTTAAATTAATTTCTTCGTACTCTTTAAGCAGATCAACAACTTCCTGAACACCTTCCTGGACAATTTCTTTCACTGTTTTTGTTTCATCAAGCTTCGGGTCTTGTTCAAGATATCCTACAGAATAGCCCGGTGAGAAAACAACTTTACCCTGGTACGATTGTTCAATTCCAGCAATAATCTTGAGTAATGTTGATTTTCCGGAACCATTCAAACCAATGATTCCTATTTTAGCTCCATAATAAAACGAAAGATAAATATCTTTTAAAACCTGCTTGTGTGGCGGAAATATCTTACTTACGCCTACCATTGAAAATATTATTTTTTTATCGTCAGCCATAATTAAATTATCAATATTGAATGTTAAATTTTAAATGATAAATTTTATGAAAGGCAAATATCGGACTTTTTGATTTATATTTTTAATATCAAACATTTTAATGTTGAAAATATTTTTCAAAAATAAATTTCAATAAATTCCATTTCATTACCTTTGTTAATATCATCATACTATGAACAGCTTTTCGCGATTAGGTAAAATCAGGTATTCTTTCCTTTTATTGCTGCTTACTGTAATAATGGGCACGATAGGTTTTAAGATTATTGAAGAATATAATTTTCTCGATTCTCTTTACATGACCATTATAACTATTGCTACAGTTGGGTTCAAGGAGATACATCCCTTAACCGACGGCGGAAAAATATTTACAATTCTTCTCATACTTACAAGTATGGGAACATTTGTTTATTCAATTTCACTCATCACAACAAGCATTGTTGACGGTGAATTCAGAAGATATTTTAAAGATTTCAGGGCTAATTCAGAAATAAAGAAAATGGAAAATCATGTAATTGTATGCGGTTACGGGCGTAACGGAAAAATGGCAGCATCGGAGCTTATTACACACAATAAATCTTTTGTGGTGATTGAACAAACCCACAGTGTGATAAATGAATCGGAAAACAACAGCAAAATATTTTTTATTGAAGGTGATGCTACCGAAGATGATGTTTTAATTAAGGCAGGAGTAAAAACAGCAAAAGCACTAATAACATCGCTACCCCTGGATGCTGATAATCTTTTTGTTGTTTTATCAGCAAAGGCTCTTAATCCAAAATTAAAAATCATTAGTCGCGCATCAAGCGAAAGTTCCGAGAAAAAATTAAAAATGGCAGGAGCTGATAATATTGTACTACCCGAACACGTGGGAGGAGCACACATGGCTGCACTGGTAATGAAACCTGATGTTGTTGAATTGCTTCGTCATATTTCTGTATATGAAACTACAACTGTTAATCTCGAAGAAATCTTTTGCTGCGATATGCATGAAAATTTCAGGAATAAAACTCTTGCCGAATTGGATATACGCAATAAAACAGGCGCAAACATTATTGGTTTTAAAACCAGCAAAGGTGAGTTTATTATTAATCCTTTACCTGAAACAAAAATGATTCCCGATGCAAAACTATTTGTTCTTGGCACTCCCGAACAAATTCATAACATGAAAAATCTTCTTAAATCTTAATTGTCCTGACATGAAAAAAATATTCTTTATTTCCCTGATTTTTTTTCTTTTTTGTAATTGCAGTTTATTTAAATATAATATTCCTTTCGACAAAGTAGTTTTTGGTAAAGGTGGTGGATTCACCGGAAAATATGACGAATATTATATTGACAACAAAGGCGATTTATATAAAAAAGAAACTTCATCAAATAAATTCATTAAATCGCTACCTAAAGAAAAAATCAAAGAGATATATAATGAGATGAAGAAAAATAATTTATACGAATTGTCATTCAACAATCCTTACAATTACAATTATTATATTGAATTATTCAAAGGCAGTAAATCCAACCGGATTGTTTGGGGAAATGCCAATAATCCTCCACCAAAAGCTGTAACTGCCGTTTTTCAAAAACTGATGATGCTTACTGCCACTTCCGATATAAAAAAGCAATAACAATTTTAAAAACATATTTTATGAAAAAAATATTTTTTACAATTTTGTTAATGGTAAATTTTTCATCATTAGTTTTTTCGCAGCAACAACAACCCAATCCGGTAATACTGCAAATGCCCACCGGCTGGGGCTTTGAAAGAATTAATTTACCTTTTGATTTTGCTCCGGAAATCAATTATTCCGGATTTGAAGAAATACGTTTTGCTCCCGGAATGTTTGATACCACCTCGGTAAATTATTTTACATATGCTTTTGTTGTTTGCATTGATGGAAAGAAAAATTTTCAGAAAGATGATATTAAAAATTTTCTTGATAAATATTACAAAGGATTGTGCCTTTCTGTTGGACAACCAAAAAAGTTAACACCTGACACTGCACTTATAAAATCAGAAATTAAAGTAGTACCATCAGCAACTGAATTGCCAATATACAGCGCAACTGTACCATTTTTCGATACATTCAGCAATGGAAGAAAAATAAATCTGTTCATGGAAATTGAAAGCATTATTAAAACCGAAACAAATAAAACTTACCTGACCATTTTGGTAAGTGCAAATAAAAGCAATACCGAAGTTTGGAATAAATTACACGAAGTAAGAAATAATATGATTATAAAATAGAAAAAGCAGGCAATGCCTGCTTTTCAGTTATCTGAATTTCTTCTTTTCGAAATTTCTTGGTTTATCTTTTCTGTCGCCACGGGATTCTTTATCATTACTAAATCTTCCGCCACTTCTGCGACTGCCTTCATCTCTACGACTACCTTCGCGTCTGCGGCTGCTATCACCTTTGTAGCTTCCACCATCGCTTTTATAATTTCCTTCTTTTCCGAATTTTCTTTTTGATCTGACATGTCTTCTTTCCGATCTTTCTGATCGCTCCTGCCCTTCAGATCTTCGTTCAGAAGCAATTTCAACTTTCAATATCCTGCCATCTAAAGAATAATCATTCAGTGCTGTCATTACCTGTTCAGCATAAGGTTTTTCTATTTCAAAAAATGAATAACTTTTCAATAAATCAATTCGTCCGATTGATATTTTTTCTCCCGGCAAAACGTCATTAATAACGCCTATTAATTTTGCAGGATTAAGTCCATCCATTTTTCCTGAATTGATAAATAAGCGCGCATAGCCTGCTTCAACGCCAGATCTATCGCCTTTTCTATCAGAACGTCTTTCACCCATATCAGAAATATTGATATCCGGTGCATTCTTATAATATTCCAGGAAACGATTAAATTCAAGGGAAACAAAACGGCAGATAATATCTTCCTTATCGAGCCATTCCAATTTGCGGAAAATCACTGGAAGGAAATTATTCACCTGTGAATAATCAATTTCCACTTTTTCCATTCTATCGATAAAACTGAAAAGTTGTTTTTCGCAAATTTCTTTTCCGGTAGGAATAGTAGCATGCAGAAATGATTTCTTAATTTTTTTCTCAATTTGCTTTAGCATGCTTTTTTCTTTCAGGTTAACAATGGCAATTGAAATTCCTGCTTTGCCTGTTCTTCCTGTTCGTCCGCTTCGGTGTGTATACACATCAAAATCGTCGGGTAAATTATAATTGATAACATGAGTAAGGTCATCTACATCAAGTCCGCGGGCAGCAACATCAGTAGCAATAAGCAGCTGTATGTTCCGTATCCTGAACTTTTGCATTACTGAATCGCGTTGAGCCTGCGATAAGTCGCCATGCAATGCATCGGCATTGTATCCATCCTGTATCAGTTTATCGGCAATTTCCTGTGTTTCTTTACGTGTACGGCAAAAAACAATACCATAAATATTCGGATTAAAATCGGCAATACGTTTTAAAGCAAAATATTTATCGCGTGCATGAACCGTATAACAAACATGTTTTACATTTTCAGCGCCAGCGTTTTTTGAGCCTACAGTAATTTCAACCGGATTGTTCATGAACTTCCGTGAAATATTGGTAATAGCATCGGGCATAGTAGCCGAGAAAAGCATGGTATTCCGTTTTGCCGGAGCCTGTGCCAGAATAGTATTGATATCATCAAGGAAACCCATGTTCAGCATTTCATCGGCTTCATCAAGCACTACTCTTTCAATTCCCGAAAGTTTAACTGCTTTTCTTTCCAGAAGATCGATCAACCTTCCGGGAGTAGCAACAACAATTTGAACACCTTTTTTTAAAGCGTTGATTTGTGTTTCAATGCTGGAACCTCCATAAACAGGGAGTATCCTGATATTATTGCAATATTTCGCAAAATCTTTTAAATCGCCTGTAATTTGCATGCACAGTTCGCGTGTGGGACATAGTACCAAAGCTCTGGGATTGGAAATATCCGGATTGGCTTCCTGTATAAGAGGAATGCCGAAAGCTGCTGTTTTTCCGGTTCCTGTTTGCGCAAGCGCTATTACATCATTACGTTTATTAAGTAATAAGGGTATTACCTGTTCCTGAACAGGCATTGGGTTTTCAAATCCCATTTCCTGAATTGCTTTGCAAATTTCAGGTATAACGGAAAGTTCTTCAAAAGTCATTTCTATTTTCTCAATTCTGTTACAGGATTAATTCCTATAACTAACTCTATTGTTGTTTCTATCGTTTCTGTCACCTCTGTCGCCTCTATCGTTAAAACCACCTCTTCTTTTTCCATCGCGGTTTTCAGTTCTAGGTTTTGCTTCTGAAACTTTAATAACTCTGCCGTCGTATTCAACTCCGTCAAGTTCTTCAATAGCTTTTTTAGCAATTTCGTTATCTTCAATTTCAACAAAACCAAAACCTCTTGATCTGCCCGAAAATTTATCGGTAATAACTTTTGCTGATTTTACAGCACCATACTCTCCAAATAACGATAATAAATCTTCATCGCTTACTCTGAAGCTCAAATTTGAAATAAAAATGTTCATAATACTTTTTTTTAAAAATGATTAATTGATAATCGTTTTACACTGGAAAGCTGAAAATCGTTTATTATTACTACCTTAGGAGGGAATGAAAAAACCATTTACGAATTGATACCGGTTAAAACTTTATCTTTAATTGACTGTGCAAAGATAGTATAAATATCAATGCCCCTGACATTTTACTTAAACTATATTAAACAATACTTTGGAAAACTTCAATGTATTGATACCAATTGTAAATTTAAAATAGTAAATTTTACAATGGCTATGCCGATAATATAGATGTTATTGTACAATTTATGGGCTATTACATATATACAATCGGTATTGCAAATCTAAGTGATGATATCTTTGAAGTTTGAAGTGAGAAATTCATAACTTCTTCAGATAAAAAAAGCCGTCTCAAAATACTGAGGCGGTTTTATTCTTATAATAAAAAGTAGAATCTAATTATTTCTTTTCATTTTTATTTTCATTAAACAGCTTACTTTTCCTGATGCCGTATGTAAAATAAATCAGAAAACCGATAGCCATCCATATAATCAATCGCAACCATGTATCTAAAGGCAAGGATGCCATTTGGGCAAAACATATCAATGCGCCCAGAATCGGGATCAATGGTACTAAAGGTGTACGGAATGGACGAGGAAGGTCCGGGCGTTTTTTCCTGAGGATGATTATACTTACACATACGATCGCAAAAGCTAATAGTGTACCTATTGAAACAAGTTCTCCAAGTATATCGATTGGAAGAACACCGGCTATGATCATCGCTACAAATCCGGTAATAATTGTACTTATATATGGTGTTTTAAAACGTTTGTGAACTTTTGAAAAAACCGGTGGAAGCAAACCATCTTTCGACATAGAATAAAAAATACGTGGCTGTCCCATAAGCATTACAAGTATTACAGAACTTAATCCTGCAATTGCCGCTATTTTAATGATCGGACGTAACCAGAACATACCGTTACCCATCGCGTTAACACCCACCGCTACAGGATCAGGAACATTTAACATCGTATAACTTACAATACCTGTTAAAACTATTGCCACAAGAATATATAAAACTGTTGAAATACTTAATGATCCAAGAATACCAATGGGCATATGTTTTTGAGGATTCTTTGCTTCCTGTGCAGCAGTGGATACCGCATCAAATCCTATATAAGCAAAGAAAATTACACCGGCTCCGCGTAATATACCACTCCATCCGTACTCTCCCCATTCACCTGTATTTTCAGGGATAAATGGATGCCAGTTCGCACTTTTCACAAAAGCAAATCCTATAGCAATAAATATAATAATTACAGAAACTTTTACTATGACCATTACATTATTAAAATTAGCTGATTCCCTTATTCCAATTACAAGCAAAGTTGTTAGTATTGCAACTATAGCCATTGCAGGCAAATTCATTATTGAAGTAACATGTGGTAGTGTATCCACATTTATATTCAATGCCGATAAATTTTTTAGTAGATTTTCGGTAATAGGTTTCCATCCTATATTTGGCACATCAACCAGTACACTCCCGGATGCTGCACTTAGATAAGCAGGGATATGTATACCAAAATCATTCAGAAAACTAACAACATATCCGCCCCATCCCACCGATACTGTAGAAGCAGCAAATAAATATTCAAGAATAAGGTCCCAACCTATAATCCATGCAAGAAATTCACCCATCGTGGCATACGAATAGGTATAAGCGCTTCCTGCAATGGGTATCATTGATGCAAACTCAGCATAACACAATCCGGCAAAAGCACATGCAACACCTGAAATAATAAATGAGATTACAATAGCAGGACCGGCATACTGTGCAGCTGCCTGCCCGGTAAGAACAAAAATTCCTGCGCCAATAATAGCACCAATACCAAGTGTTGTTAAATTGGTTGCCGTAAGCGTTCTTTTAAGCCCATGACCCTTATCATTAGATTCATCCATGAGCTTTGACATGGATTTGGTTATAAATAATCGTTTGGCCATTTTATATTTGTCGTTTAAAATTTGCACAATATTATAAAATTATCCTCATTGAAAAAAAATATACTTAATCATTTCCATTTTCTCAAATAAATATATTTTTGTGTTTTAGCAATTTATACTATTCTTGAAACAGTTTATAAAAGATTATTTTTCATTCAACAAAAGTGAGCGCAAAGGAATAATTGTTTTGCTTATTATTCTGCTGCTTGTTGTTATATCGCCATTACTCTTCCCTTTAATCACAAGTAAAGAAACACCTGATTTTAGTAAGCTTGATAATGAAATTGAAAAATTTGAAAGATCGCTGAAAGCGCAAAAAAAATATTCATACAACTACGACAGTTCCTACTCAAAAGAGTTCGATTATTCCAATATTGATAAATCAACTGCCGAAATGCAAATACATCCTTTCCTGTTCAATCCAAACGGGCTTTCAGATAGAGAATGGAAACAAATGGGATTTTCGGATAAACAAATCCGCACTATAAAAAATTACGAAGCCAAAGGTGGAAAATTTTTTAAAAAAGAAGACCTGAAAAAAATATATTCCATCAGCGAAAGCGAATACGAAATCATAGAGCCTTACATTCAAATTCCGAATGAAAATAATTTTGATAACAAAGAAAAAAAATCAAACACTAATTTAAAGAATTCTGAAATCATCGAATTGAATGCCGCCGATACCAACGATTTAAAAAAGCTGAAAGGCATAGGTTCTGCATTTGCAAAACGAATTATTGCATACCGTAATAAACTTGGTGGATTCATAAAAAAAGAACAACTGCTTGAAGTGTATGGAATGGACAGCATACGTTTTTCAGGCTTTTCAGAATACGTGAGTATCAATAAATTTTTAATTTCAAAAATTAATATCAATAGCGCTACGCCTGATGAATTAAAAAAACATCCTTACCTGAATTATAATATAGCTGCATCGCTTGTCAATTACAGGAAACAACATGGCAATTTCAAAACAATTGAAGAGATAAAAAAGCTTGCATTAATAACTGAAAAAATATTTAATAAAATCCAACCCTATCTTACGGTTAACTAATTTCGGTTACCGATTAATTTATTTTCTATTTTAGCAAATCAAAATAACTTACATGGAATCAAATACTATTCAGACAGAAAATTTATCACAACCAAAAGGATTGTGGATACTTTCATTTACAGCCATATGGGAACGCTTCAGTTATTACGGCATGAGAGCTTTTCTTATCCTGTATATGGCAAATGATATTTTTAATCCCGAAAATCGCAGGGCACATTTAGGTGGGCTGGGTTTTTCTGATGCTAATGCAGGCTTTGTTTATGGCACTTTCACCAGTATGTGCTATCTTTTACCTTTGCTTGGCGGGTTTCTTGCTGACCGTTATATAGGAAAAAGAAAATCGGTTATCATTGGTGGATTTTTAATTATGATCGGTCACTTCACCCTTGCGCTTGATTTAACAACAACATCATTTTTTACCGGACTTATTCTTCTTGCGTTTGGCAACGGATTCTTTAAACCTACCTGCTCATCAATGATTGGCGATCTGTATGCCCCCGGTGATAAACGTCGCGACAGCGGATTTACGATTTACTATATGCTTTTCAATGGAGGCGCATTCTTTGCTCCACTGCTTTGTGGTTATTTCGGAGAAACATATGGATTCAGGTATGGCTTTATGATTGCAGGATTTGCAATGATGACAGGGTTAATTATTTATATGATAGCTGCGCAAAGATTTTTAGGCGACATAGGTAAATACCCTATTTACAAACAGAATAAAGAAAATAAAGTTGAAAATAAACCTTTAACAAAAATAGAAAAGGACCGTATTCTTGTTATCTGGATTTTATTATTCTTTGTTACTTTTTTTTGGGCAGGATTCGAACAAGCAGGAACCACTTTCAATTTATATACCGATAATTTTATTGACAAAACCATTTTCGGATGGACCATGCCTACATCATGGTTCCAGGCTATAAACCCAGTATTCATCATTATTCTCGGTTCCTTATTCGCTGCACTTTGGGTTGCCCTTGCAAAAAAGGGAAAGAATCCTTCTACTCCGGTTAAAATGGGAATAGGTATGATTGCTCTTGGTATTGGATTTCTTTTTATGGTAGGCGCTGTAATGCAACGTGGTGGCGACAACCCTGACACCGCAGTTAAAGCAAGTCTTATCTGGATTATCGTTACTTATTTATTTCATACCATCGGGGAACTTTGCCTTTCTCCAATTGGTTTATCAATGGTAACTAAATTAGCTCCAGCAAAATATTCATCTTTATTTATGGGATTATGGTTTACCAGCAGCGCTATTGCCAATTTTATTAGCGGCGCTATTGTTAGTGTAGTTGCTAAACTCGGAGCATTATCAATTTTTGCAGGCATTGCAATTTTTATCGGGATATTAGGTATTATTGTAATATTCATGTCGAAATGGTTATTGAAGAAAATGCATGGAGTTGATTAACTTATTTTAGTCTGCCTTAGGCGGATCAGTTTTACGATTTAACTTAATAAAAATGATAAAAAAAATTCTTTTATATCTCCCGTTAATCCTATTGATTACGAATTCTGCTTTTTCGCAAAGCAGCGATAAAATTCATTGGTATTCGTTTGAAGATGGAGTAAAACTCAACAGTGCTACACATAAAAAAGTTTTCATAGATATTTATACCGAATGGTGCGGATGGTGCAAGGTGCTTGATAAAAACACTTTCCCCGATTCTACTATTACCCGGCTAATGAATAAATATTTTATCGCAGTTAAACTGGATGCCGAACGAAAAGATACCATTCATTTTAATGGATATGATTTTATTAACCCTAACCCCGAAACGCCACGCAGCCCGAATCAACTGGCAAGTTCGCTGCTTAAAGGGCGCATGTCATATCCTTCCATGTGTTACCTCGATGATAGCCTTCGCCTTATAACTACCGTTCAAAGTTACCTGAAACCCATGGAGCTTGAACCCATTCTTGAATACATTGGCTCCGATAAATATTTAACTATAACTTACGACTCATTCCGTTTAAAATATAAACCTATATCAGGCATGACTGCTGCTATTAAAGAAAACTCAACTGCAACAATTATTTTAAATTTTGAAGAAGGCAAATCTACAATTCCAACAAATGCATACACTAAACTCGACAGTCTTGCCGGTGAAATGAAAAAAAATTCTGCAACAAAAATTGAAATAAAAGGGTATACCGATAATTCTACAGTTGACATTGGCAACAATCAATTATCCGAAAATCGCGCAAAGGCAGTTTATGATTACCTTGTAAACAAAGGCATTGAAAGCACACGAATGAATTATACCGGCTATGGTCAACAAAACCCCATTGGCGAAAATACCACAGAAGAGGGAAGAAAGAAAAACAGGAGAGTTGAAATTACAGTATCGTCGAAATAAAATCAAACATCAAATAATCTTAATAACGTTAATCATCAACATAGATTGAATAATAACAATTACGCAAATAGTTGAACAGTAATAATTATAATGATGCATTATCTTTATAAAATATAAATCATCTATTTTTTCTTTTTACAAATGAGTTCTGAAATAAAAAAAAAGTTTTGTAACAAAATTGAATTTTGGATAGTAATCTTTTTTCTTATTCGGCTTATTGGCATCACTAACCCACCTATTGAAATAGGTCATAACTGGAGACAAGCAACAGGATTAATGGTAAGCAGAAATTTTTTTGAAACCAATTCAAATATCTTATACCCTCGTATTGATGATAATGAAGGTGGCACAGGGATAATTGGAATGGAATTTCCAATTATGAATTATATCTATTCTCTAATTGCTAAATTATTTGGTTACACTCATTGGTATGGACGATTGATAAACCTTATTGTTTCTTCAATAGGAATATTTTTCTTTTATAAAATAATTAAAAAATATTTTGACCATAAAATTGCATTCTCGTCGGCTTTTTGTTTAATTGGTTCGATATGGTTTGCTTTTTCAAGGAAAATGATGCCCGACACATTTTGCATATCATTAATGTTCATTGGAATTTATTATGGGACTGAATATTTAGAGAAAGGACGATACATAAATATTTTTTTATACTTACTATTTTCAAGCCTTGGTATTTTATCTAAGATTCCTGCAGGCATATACTTCATAGTTTTTATTCCTTTATTCTTTACCCGAACAAATCCAAAACAAAAAATAATTCTTGGACTCACGACAATCATACCACTTATACTTACATATACCTGGTATTTTATATGGAACCCTTATGTGTCAAGTAAATTCGGCATATGGTATAATTCAGGTTCAGATATACAAAAAGGGTTTTACGAAGTATCTTCAAATATTTATATGGCATTGGAGAAATTTTTTATTAGTTCTTTTTGTAGTTATATTTTTATTTCATTTTTCATCTTTGGTATTTTCCTGATGTTAAAAAAACAAAACAAAAGATTGATCTATGTTTTTACGTCAATTTTATTAATATTCATCATTTATATTTTCAAATCAGGTTCTTCTTTTACTCATCATTCATATTACATAATTCCATTTGTTCCTGTTATGGCTTTAGTTGCAGGGTATTCCATTTCTCAAATCAAAAATAAATGGTTATTCATTTTTATTATTTTCTTTGGAATTACAGAAAGTATAGCAAACCAGCAACATGATTTTTTTAATAAAAAAACGGAAATGTACAAACTCGAATTAGAATCAATTGCTGATAGTGTTTCGGATAAAAAAGATTTGATTGTTATCAATGGAAATGGAAATCCTCAACAAATTTATTTGACACACAGAAAAGGATGGAACTGTGTAAATAAAAAATTATCGGATAGTTTATTTATCGAAGAAATTGCCCTGCAAGGATGTAAATATATTTTTGTAAATAAACATGATTATAAAGAATATTTAAATTATAAAATTGTCTTTGAAAATTATGATTATACTGTTTATGAAATAAATTCAGAAAAAGAATACATAGAAAAAAATAATTAAAGAATAAGCTATTTTGAATTTTAAAATGTAGATGTAGCATAGTAAATGGAGTAATATAATTTTTAGCATTAATAATAAATTTGCAATATATATATGAGAAATTTGATATTAGTGATGATTGTTTTAACTCTGCTATCATGTAGAGACGGAGTTATGACTGATAATAAAAAATCCGAAAATGAATCTATCTCTAAATCCGACATGACAAAATACACATTTTCCTTACCATCCGAATTTGATTTAAATGTATGTGGCGCTAGTTATGCAATTCTATACAAATATTCACAACCTATTGATACCGTCTTGTTATACAGTAGCGCTTTTTTTATCGGAACAGATTCAATTTTGTATTTGCAAGTCAGATCTCAAAAAGGTACCGAAGAGCATTCTCATAAATCAAAAAACAACAAGATATTTGGTAGAGTAAAAGGTTTAACTATATATGACGGTAATAAATTTAGTTATCTTTCACCTCCATTATATGACTCTTTCTTTTCAGCATTTTATTTGGACAATTATGTTTTATATTATTGGGGATGGTCGAAAGATTCAACATATGCTTGTAAATACAACATTATAAATAAAAAATTTAAAAAAGTTTATCTTACCGATTTGAATTGGGGGACTGATTATATCGGGACTTTTGACAGACCTGAATTATATTATAATTCTATTGAATTTAGCTCTTCAATTACGAAACGTTCATGGACTTTAAATTTTGCATTTGATAAAGTAATAGAGTGTAAAGTTTATCGAAATGATACAGCAAAAGTGAAAGACTCGACTGAATTTGTTATAATTCCATATGTTCATTGATAATATAAATTCCCACGTTCGCGCTCGTTTAGCGAAGCGTAACGAGTGCTTTTACCTTTTATGCTATCATAAGAATATTAGAGTAATTAAAGCAGTTAAATTATTCATCTTCACCAAAAACTACAGCAGTATAAATGTACAAATCGGCTGTTTTCCAGCCATCCCAGCCTATTCCGGCTTTATCGCGGGCACAATGCCCAAGGAATTCTTCTTTTGTCCATTCCGTTTCATCAGCTACCTGTGGCAAAAAAGTTCCTGACATGCCATTCTTAACAATATAAATTCCATGCTTTCCTAAAATAAATTCATCTGGTGATTTTATTTTCTTTAATGGCGACAATACTGAGATCTCAATTGTAATTTTATTCAGTTCATCATTGGTAACTCTGTCAAACCGGTAATCCTCGGTAGATGCTGAAACAGCCATATCCTGAACAATCTGATATAAAGGCTTGTCGGGCATGAATCGTCCGATACATCCGCGTAATTCACCTTTTTCTTTTAATGTAACAAAAGCTCCGCAGTTTTGTTTTATGGTTTCCGAAAAACCGGTAGTATCAATCTTAGGCCTATTACCTTTTTTGATATATGTTTCAAGGGTATTGCGTGCAATTTTCAAAAGGTCTTCTTTATCTTTTTGCGTTAATGAAAATTCATTTTCACTGTTTAGTTTATTTTTTCCATCCGATGAAAACGCAATAGCCCAATACCCCACAACACTGCCCGAATCCTTCGACACCTCACCGCTGTTCTTGTATAAAACGGGTTTCACTGTAATGCCTTTCATATTTTCTGTCATATATAATAATGTCATCACTGCATCATACCCGCAAAGACTGGTAACCAGTTCAGGGATTTTTTTATCAGCATTTGCATTTATGGTGTTCATCAATTCCTTTGGCGAATTTAAAGCAATGGCATCGGCTGTACGTTTATCATTCACAACAGCATCGGCATATTTAGGATAATGCGAAAAATCAGAGCTTATCACAAAAAGATTTTTTTCAGTAAGATAAGGTTTCAGTATCTCTGCAATTTTTTTCAGTTTAGTTACATCAGCAGTACCAATAAGAATAGGAACGATCTTAAATTTTTTCTTCAGGTGATATTGCAAAAAAGGTAATTGCACTTCAATGCAATGGTCAGGCAAATGATAATCGGCATCAAATTGAAATACAGCATTGCTCTTTACCAGCTTATTGGCAATGACAGTATCAACTTCTACTGTATCAAGCGGAGTAATAAAGTTCCCTTTATTATATACCGATGCCCCTTCAAATGCATATCTATGACTTGCACCAATTACAAAAACAGCCTCATATTCTTTATCGGGGTCAACCTGGTTTATAGCCGAAGCTGCCACACTCCCTGAATATATATAACCTGCATGAGGACATATCACAGCAAAAACATTTTTCTCGGTTACAGGTGTCGCTTTTTCAAAAAGATATTTCAAATCTTTTTTTAAAGTTTCTTTATCACCGGCATAAAACTGCCCTGCTACTGCAGGTTTACGGTCTATTGTTTTCTTATCCGATGGTTTGTCCTGCGAATTACAGCTATTATTAATAATAACAAGTTGTATCATAAAAAAGAGTATTATTTTATTTCTAAATAACTTTTGCATTTAATGTTTAATTTTGCAAATCTTTGATTCAAAGATAATATTTTCTTAAATGTCTGACAGAATGAAATCTATTAAAGTAAATAAAGAAATGGTTTTTATTTACGGCATTATTGCTTTGGGTATTTCTTCTGTTGTAACACAAATTATTTTCATCAGGGAATTCCTGAATGTCTTTTATGGCAATGAATTGATATTCGGTATCATTATGGCTAGCTGGATGCTGCTTACCGCTATAGGAGCAATGCTTGGAAAATCATCGGAAAGAATTCATAAGAAAGAAGGATTTCTTATTGGCTTTCAACTGCTATCGGCAATATTTCCTTTGCTTTCTATTTTCTTGTTACGTTGGTTGCGCAATATTATTTTCCCCGAAGGAATCATGCTGAGTCCAATGGATGGGATCATGGTTTCTTTTACATTCCTTTTGCCCTACTGTATAGTTTCGGGTTATCTTTTTACTTTCTTCAGCATCACCCTTTCCGAGAAAATTAAAAGCAACCAGATAAGCAGGGTTTACTATTTTGATACTTTAGGAAGTATTATTGGCGGGATCGTTTTTAATTTCTTCCTGGTGTATTTTCTGAATAACCTGCAAGTACTGTATGTTTTATTGATCGTTAATCTTACTGCTGCATTTGCTATTTCATTAACCTTCCGGAAAAAACGTTCAACTATAACACTGGCAATAGTTACACTTGCATTTTTATTTCTTATGTTTAATTATAACCTGGAAAAATATACCCGCGAAAAACAATATAAAAACCAGGAATTAATTTACTCCAACGATACACCTTTCGGCAACCTTGTTGTTACTAAAACCGGCAACCAGCTTAACTTTTTTGAGAACAGCATGCTTTTATTCTCAACCGATAATTATACTGAGAATGAAGAAGCTGTACATTATGCCATGTTGCAACATCAAAATCCAAAAAAAATATTACTTGTATCGGGCGGAGTAAATGGACTGGCTAATGAAATTTTAAAATATAATATTGACAGTATTGATTACCTTGAAATAAATCCGGCCCTTGTTGAACTGGGGAAAAAATATACACATAATCTCGAAAGTCCTAAAATACATATAAAGAATGAAGATGCCCGTTTGTTCCTGAAACAAACAAAAGAAAAATTTGATGTAGTGATCATTGAATTACCTGCTCCTAATACCGCACAGCTCAACCGTTATTACACCCTTGAATTTTTTAAAGAACTGAAATTAAAATTGAATAAAGATGGAGTAATATCATTCGGATTGTATTCTGGGTCCGACTATATCAGCCCTGAAATTAAAAATATCAATTCTGTATTATTTAACACATTAAATAAGGTCTTTAAAAATATTCTTATTATACCCGGAAATAAAAACTTTTTTATTGCTTCCGATGGAAAATTAAATCCCAACATAACTGAGCTGGTAACCCAGAAAGGAATTGACAACCTTTATGTAAACCCTTATTATTTAGATGATAACTTGATCAAGGATCGGATGCAATACATTTTAAGGCATATTGATAAAAAAACTGTAGTTAATAAAGATTTTTATCCTATTGTTTATTTTCATCAGCTTCGATACTGGATGAGCCACTTCAAAAGCAACTATTATTATTTATTAGCTGTTATTATGCTGATAACCTTAATATTGATTTTAAGGTTAAAGCCGGTAAAATTATGTTTGTTCACAGGTGGTTTTGCCTCATCATCCATGGAAGTGGTAATACTTGTTGCTTTCCAGATAATCTATGGATATGTATACCAGGTCGTCGGGATTATTATTACATTATTTATGGCAGGATTGGCATTTGGAACTTACTATGTAAATAAAAAAATAAAAAATCAATCTGTTAATAATTTTTTAAAAGTTCAGGCTGCAATTGCTATTTATTGTTTTGTGCTTCCGCTATTTATATTAATATCAGCAAAGTTGTCAAGTAGCTTTTATGTAGAATTATTTTTCATATTTTTAATACTTATTTTGGGTATACTTACAGGAATGTCTTTCTCGCTGGCTTCCAAGACAATAAATAAATCAATACATCATATTGCAGCCGAAATTTATGGAGCCGATTTATTTGGTTCAGCGATAGGAGCGTTAATATTATCTACTTTTTTATTACCTTTGCTCGGAATTTTTGAGGCGTGCATTCTAACTGGTTTTTTGAATGTTTTAAGTGGAATCAACCTGTACTTTAAACGTAAAAATTATTCCGTTTGAAATGATTAACAGGCAATTAGCAACTGATGAACAAAAAAAAATTACCAAAAGAGATTTTTTAAAGAAAAGCCTGTTGGGTTTTGGCGGTATGACTGCCTGCTTAAGTTGCACACCTCTGCTATCGTTGGCAAACACAAGGAACAGCATGACTGTTACAAAAAGAAATGATGATATTACCGATTTGCTGAAACACAGCAAAGAAGCTTTATATTACGAAAGCCTGCCTGGTAAATATACTCAATGCCATTTATGTCCACATGCTTGTAAACTTGCTAACGGAGGAAGAAGTTTTTGCCGGAATAAATTTAATGTAGAAGGGAAATATTATACTATTGCTTACGGGAACCCTTGCACTTATCACATCGACCCTATTGAGAAAAAACCACTTTTCCATTTTTTCCCACAGTCCGAAATATTTTCATTATCAACAGCCGGATGTAATTTCCGCTGCCTTAACTGCCAGAACTGGACCATATCGCAAGTAGGTCCTGACAAAACAGAAAATGAAAACTTTAGCCCTGAAGATATTATAAAATATTGTAAGAAAAACAGTATAAATTCCATTGCATATACTTATGCTGAACCTATTGCCTATTACGAATACATGTTGGAAATTGCAAAGCAAGCAAATGCAGCCGGGATTAAAAATGTTTTTATATCAAACGGGTATATAAATGAAGAACCTTTAAACGAACTGTCAAAATACATAGATGCAGCAAGTATCAATTTGAAAAGCTTTCAGGATTCTATATATCAAGATCTTAATGGAGGAACTTTACAACCTGTACTTAACACATTACTTACTTTAAAAAAGAATAGTGTGTGGTTAGAGATTATAAACCTGATAGTTCCAACATGGACTGACAATATGACAATGATAAAAGAAATGTGCCAATGGTTAAATAAAAACGGTTTTAATGAAACCCCATTGCATTTTTCACGTTTCACGCCTATGTATAAACTTACTAATCTGCCATATACACCTGTTGCAACACTTGAAGAAGCAATAAAAACAGCAATTGGCGAAGGTTTGAAGTATGTTTATATAGGTAATGTACCTGGAAATGAAGCGGAAAATACTTTCTGCCCGGGATGTTCCAAAAAGATTATTTCAAGAAAAGGATTTAAAGTTATTGAAAATCATATAAAAAACGGCAACTGCGAATATTGCTCAACTGCAATTGCAGGCATTTGGGAATAAAAAATAAATTATGGCAAAAAAAACTTCACCTAAGAAAAAAGCTGCACCTGTAAAAGGAAAAAGCAAACCTGCTAAGAAACAAACTATAAAAAAACCGGCAATAAAAAAGCCCGTTGTAAAAAAAGCTGTTAAAAAGGTTTCGAAACCTGCTATCAAAAAACCCATTGCAAAATCAAAACCGGTAGCTAAAAAACCTTTACCAAAAGCTAAAGTAAAAGCAAAGCCGGCCCCGAAAAAGG
The DNA here is from genome assembly GCA_035353855.1 of Bacteroidales bacterium. Lineage (NCBI taxonomy): Bacteria > Pseudomonadati > Bacteroidota > Bacteroidia > Bacteroidales > Bacteroidales bacterium. The sequence continues at coordinate 82,949 of DAOQAK010000001.1, forward strand.
TTGTTAAGCCAGCACCCAAGAAAAAAGTCGTTAATAAAATTATTAAAAAACCTGTTCAAATAAAAAAACCTGCTCCAAAAGCACCGGTAAAAAAAGTTATTCCTAAAAAGCCTGAACCGGTTAGTATTCCTAAGGTAGTAGCAAAACCTATTGAAAAACCTGTTGCTAAAATCGAAAAGAAAATTGTTCCTGAACCTAAAAAACCTGTAGTTGAAAATAAACCCCGTGTTGTACCAATAAAACTCCCACAAACACCAGAAGTAATTTACAACAGGGCTGATATGTTCTATAAAAATGTTTTGAAGGCTGATATTATAAAACGTTATTCTCCTAAGAAAACTGAGGATAAAGATTTTTTAGCAAAAGATATTAATCTTCATGTTAAAATGAACGATAAAGAAACTACCATTTCTGAAAAAACACGCGATCAGGACTGGAACGACATATACGTTGAAATTTACAAAAAATATCCTGATGAAGCCGGCTGGATCAAGTTTACCGAAGCCGAATATCTTGCTTACTTTTTCCCGGGACGTGTATTCTTTTGCAAAATGGAACCTATTCGAAACCTTTGCCAGGATATACTTTGCAGAGCAGTAAACACGGGTATTTTCAAGGATATGTATTATATGTTCTTCCGCAGCAGCGGCCGCCATTCACAATCGATAAAAATAAACAATAAAACCTATAGTTTTACTTTTCATCAAACATACCACGAAGATGGTGATAACTCCTATTATTCAATAGGACTTATTCTTCCTTTCGTAATGCTGATGGATTTCAGAATTGATTATAAAATATTCAAACAATAAAATTTTGTTGAGCCATAATTAAAAAAGCCCTTCGTTAATTTCCGAAGGGCTTTCTTTTTATATTACTAATGTTTTAGTTTTTCACTTCTTCAAAATCCACATCAGTTACTTCGCTGTCATTGCCTTTGTTATTTTGCGGCTGTTCCTGTGGCTCTTGCTGTTGTGATGTATTCTGCTGCTGATTTGTAGCTTTATACATTTCTTCGCTGGCAACCTGCCATGCAGCATTTAGTTTTGCAGTAGCTGCATCAATTGCCGGGAAGTTACGGTTTTTATGTGCTTCTTTTAATTCCGCTAAAGCGCTATCAATAGTAGCTTTTTTATCAGCAGGGATTTTATCGCCATACTCTTTCATTTGTTTTTCTGTTTGAAAAATTAATCCGTCAGCATGGTTTATTTTATCTATTTCTTCTTTAGCTTTTTTATCAGCATCGGCATTAGCTTCAGCTTCCTGTTTCATTTTTTTGATTTCATCTTCAGTAAGTCCTGATGAAGCTTCAATACGGATATTCTGAGTTTTACCGGTAGCTTTATCTTTAGCTGTTACATTAAGTATTCCGTTTGCATCAATATCAAACGATACTTCGATTTGCGGAATGCCACGTGGTGCTGGTGGAATACCATCGAGGTGGAAACGACCTATCGTACGATTCTGGGCAGCCATAGGACGCTCACCTTGCAGTACATGTATTTCAACTGATGTCTGGCTATCCGATGCAGTTGAAAATACCTCTGATTTCTTTGTAGGTATTGTTGTATTGCTTTCTATTAATTTTGTAGATACACCGCCAAGTGTTTCGATTCCTAATGATAATGGAATAACATCAAGTAAAAGAACATCTTTTACTTCACCAGTAAGAACACCTCCCTGTATTGCAGCGCCAACAGCCACTACTTCGTCGGGATTTACACCTTTTGAAGGGGTTCTTCCAAAAAACTTTTCAACTAATTGCTGAATAGCAGGAATACGTGTAGAACCACCTACAAGAATAACTTCATCAATTTGTGATGCATTTAAGCCTGCATCAGCTAAGGCTTTTTTACAAGGTTCAATTGTTGATTGTATCAGTTTATCGCAAAGCTGTTCAAATTTTGCTCGTGTAAGTGTTCTTACCAAATGCTTTGGAACACCGTCAACAGGCATAATGTAAGGTAGATTGATTTCTGTCTGAGTACTGCTGGACAACTCGATTTTTGCTTTTTCGGATGCTTCTTTAAGTCTTTGTAAAGCCATTGGGTCTTTACGCAAATCGACATTATATTCGCTCTTGAACTCCTCAGCAAGCCAGTTAATCACTTCATGATCGAAATCGTCGCCACCAAGGTGAGTATCACCATTTGTTGATTTTACTTCAAAAACACCATCGCCAAGTTCCAGTATGGAAATATCGAAAGTTCCGCCACCAAGGTCAAAAACAGCAACTTTAATATCCCTGTTTTTCTTATCAAGACCATATGCAAGAGCTGCTGCTGTAGGTTCGTTGATAATTCTTTTTACTTTCAGTCCAGCAATTTCACCAGCTTCTTTTGTAGCCTGACGTTGTGAATCGCTGAAATAAGCAGGAACAGTTATAACTGCTTCGGTTACTTCCTGACCAAGATAATCTTCAGCTGTTTTCTTCATTTTTTGAAGAACCATCGCTGAAATTTCCTGAGGAGTATATAATCTTTCGTCGATTTTAACACGAGAAGTATTATTATCGCCGCGAACTACTTCGTAAGATACACGTTGAATTTCTTTTGTGACTCTATCAAATGTTTCACCCATAAAACGTTTAATAGAAAATATCGTTTTCTTTGCATTAGTAATAGCCTGACGTTTTGCAGGATCACCAACTTTACGTTCGTTGTTTTCTGTAAAAGCTACTATTGATGGTGTAGTTCTTCTGCCTTCGCTGTTGGGGATTACAACAGGTTCGCTGCCTTCCATCACAGCCACACATGAATTGGTGGTTCCTAAGTCGATTCCAATAATTTTACCCATTTTATTTTGAATTAATTGTTTGTATTTTTTTAACTGATAAGGGGGCTTTCAATCTTTATGCCATGTACAATAGCTGACATTTTCAAGAAAATATGGCAGAATGTGGTTTTTTAAAAAAATAAATTTATGCCAAAATCCGATGACAAAAAGGCAGGCAAAACTATTGAAAGCTCAGGTATTTTGTATATACCCCATGATAAAGGGAATCAAGAGAAAATTTATTCATTTCAAGCTTCACATCAATATCATATCGCGATGAAAAAAGACCTATTCCATTACTGATATTAGTATATTCGGGTTTTTCCTGTACAACACCTGATGTAGGTTTATTTACTTCCATATATGTATAAAATTCATCGGCTGCAACTGTAAAAATAAAATCAACATCATTTGGATGTGCAACACGCCTGATAACATCACTTTTTTGCGGTATCACATCTTTTAAATATTTATAAAATGACTGCCCAAAATAATTTGTTGACATTTCTTCTCCCCCATCGGTAGTTTTAGAATTTTGTGTACCCAAATTCCAGTCAACATGAAACAGAGCGCTATCACCGGTATTGATATTCTTTTCCCAATAATTAAAACGAATTATTGTTTGATATAATCGTCCGTTTACACCTGAATACCATTTAACCTGGTATGAATTTCCGGAATTAAATACAGCTTGTTGATTAGCCGAAGGTTTTGTTATTGTGAATGAATGTACAAGCGGAGTTTCAGAATAAATTATTTTTCCGGTTTTTTTGTTTTTAATATTAAGCTTATAAACCGTATTTCGGTCAAGTGTATCCAGGTATGCATTAAACTTATAAACAACCTGATCCGGATAATAGAATGTACCTGCTTCTTTATTATAAATAGTTGTGGTATCGAGCAGCCATGTTCTTGTTTGATTATTATCAATCCATTCTTCCATAGTAACTTCAAGATAATTGCCATAAGTACAGGAATCAGGATCAGCTGCCATAGTAATTGCATTCCCATCGCCAAGAAAAGCTTTATTTATTTTAACATAGTGTACCGTTTCATTCTGGTTCAGTATACAATATACAATAGAAATATCTTTCCAGTCAGCATTAATATCAAAATCGGTACTACAACCGTAAATCAAAGATGACAGAAGAATAGCAAAAATAATTTTTTTCATTATTTAAAATATATCCATCAACAAAAGTAAAAATAAAATAATATCGGATACATTGACCGTCATATATTTTTTAATTAATGATTGTTAATTTTTTTCATGTTTAACATTATTTATAGCTTTGCAGGCAAATAATACTTCTGTAAAAAATAGAAGTAAAAAAATAAAAGATATGACAGCGCTTCGAGTAGTTAATAAAGTTACCACTCATGTTCTGAGAGAAATGAAAGCAGAAGGCGAGAAAATTGCCATGCTTACAGCATATGATTATTCATTGGCAAGAATACTGGATAATGCAAAGATTGATGTAATCCTTGTTGGAGATTCTGCATCAAATGTAATGGCCGGACATAAAACCACTTTACCTATTACTTTGAACGAAATGATATATCATGCATCATCAGTAGTTCGTGCTGTTTCAAGAGCATTGATAGTAGTAGATCTGCCATTTGGCACTTACCAGGGAAATTCAAAAGAAGCGCTAAATTCGGCAATCCGAACCATGAAAGAATCAGGCGCCGATGCTGTAAAACTTGAGGGAGGAAGAGAAGTCATTGAATCGATCGACCGTATTTTATCGGCAGGAATTCCGGTAATGAGTCATTTGGGTTTAACACCTCAGGCAATCAATAAATTCGGTACATACGTTGTTCGTGCCACCGAACCTGAAGAAGCAAACAAACTTTTAGAAGATGCTGCACTTCTTGAAAAATCAGGTGTCTTCGCGATTGTACTGGAAAAAATTCCGGCAAAGCTGGCTAAACAGGTTACCCGAGACATTAAAATACCAACCATAGGAATTGGCGCAGGCAGCGATGTTGACGGACAAGTTCTTGTATTACATGATATGCTCGGCATTACACAGGAATTTTCGCCGCGTTACCTGCGACGCTATCATAATTTATATAATGAAATTAAAAATTCTGTGGAATCCTATATCAGTGATGTAAAATCTTTAGATTTCCCTAATGAACGCGAGCAATACTAAAATGGATTTTTCTGATATTGCATCTCGCATTCTTTATGAAGATAATCATTTACTGGTGTTCAACAAAAAGCCGGGTGAAATAGTACAAGGCGATAAAACCGGTGATAAATCTTTAAAAGATATACTTTCCGATTATATCAAAGTCAAATACAATAAACCGGGAAATGTTTACCTGGGCGTTGCTCACCGCATTGACAGGCCTGTGAGCGGAGCAATAATTTTTGCAAAAACAGATAAAGCCCTTACACGCATCAATAAACTAATTCACGACAGGCAAATAAAAAAAATTTATTGGGCTATTGTAAAAACAAAACCAAAGAATGAGCATGGCACACTTCGAAATCATCTTTGGAAGAATGAAGAAAAAAATAAATCATTCGTTGTGGATGCCTCGCGTAAAGGTGCATTGATGGCTGAACTGGAATATAAAGTGATTGGGAAAAGCGATAATTATTTTTTACTTGAAGTGGAATTGCACACCGGTCGTCATCACCAGATACGGGTACAGCTTGCCGAAATGGGATGTTCTATTCGCGGTGATTTGAAATATGGTTATCACCGCTCTAATCCAGACGGAAGCCTAAGCCTGCATGCCCGGAAAATCGAATTCATTCACCCGGTAAAAAATGAAAAAATGATTATTATCGCTCCAACTCCTTCCGATAATGCCTGGAGCTTTTTTGAAAAGAAACAGTAATTCACTGATATTACGCAAAACTCAAAACAAAATTTTGAAAATTGTAATTAATTAGAATTTTAAGAGTATATGCCGCCCGCCTTGCTCGCCTCGCTGCGAAGCGGGCAGACGAGGCAGGCAGGCATAACCCAATTAACTGAACGTGCTTGAAAGCTATATAGTCATGAAAGTGTAGTACCTACGGTACAATAAGAATTGAGTAGCACCTTTTTTACCAAGCTGTTGTCCCTAATGGGACATATAATACCAATTGTTAATTTAAAATAGTCCAAAGAATATTTTAAATTTTACAATGGTTATGCCGATGACATAGATGTTATAGTACAATTTATTGGACTATTACATATATACAATCGGTATAATAAAATAATGTTGTTTCAATTTATACTGAATCTTGGCAAGTTTGCGTTCCGAATTCGGAAGCAAAAACGCTTAGATCCAGTTTTACTGAGCATTCGAGGTTGCCTTTTTTGCAAACTCGAATAGCCTAAGTATAAATTATGATTTTGTGTAACATCAGTAATTCATCCAAAAATATTTATACTGATACGGAATAGGTTTATTCACGATCTTATTTTTTATACTGAGAATGCGAATCAGGTCGTTCGTTTCACAAATCTGTCAAGAAAGAATATATTTTATTTATTTTTGTTATTTATTTTCCATTGTTGATTCTTCATGAAAAAGAATATTTTTATTTTCCTGGTTATTTTATTTGTCTGCAAACATGCATCAGCACAGTATTACGACCTCGGACAGGATCCTGCTTCTACAAAGTGGAAGGTTTTGAAAACAGAAAATTTCAAAATTATTTATCCATCAGATTTCGAAAATAATATCCAGCGACTTGCCAATACGTTACAATATGTTTATGAATACGGAACTATAACGCTTGCTCATAAACCAAAAAAAATAAATGTTGTTTTACATGACAAATCTGTTGTGGCTAATGCTTATTCCCTATGGACACCGCAGCGCACCGAATTTTTTACCTGCCCGCCACAAAACACTTATGCACAGGATTGGCTTGAACAGCTTGCTATTCATGAGTACCGTCATATGATACAAATGGATAAATTAAACCAGGGATTTACAAAAATCCTGAACTATGTAATCGGGCAACATTCTACCATTGCTGTTCTTGGGTTATTTGTTCCTATGTGGTACATGGAAGGCGATGCTGTTTGCACAGAAACGGCATTAAGCCATACTGGCAGAGGTCGTATTCCTTCTTTTGAAATGAAAACAAGAGCACAACTTCTTGAGAAAGGAAAGTTTTCATTTGAAAAAGCCCAACTGGGTTCGTCAAAAGATTTTGTACCCGACCAATATTATTTCGGTTATAACTTTGTTTCATATACACGTAAGCTATGGGGAGCAAAGGCTTTCCAGAGCGCTATGGATTATACAGGGAAATACCCGTTCCTGATCACACCTTTCAATCATGGATTAAAAAAAATTACCGATTTATCGAAACGAAAAATGTACGACCTGATTTGGGATACGCTTGGTAAGCAATGGGCAAAGCAGCAAAAAGAAATTGAATACACTCCTTCAAAAAAAATATCTCCCGAAAATAAAATTTACACCAATTATAAATTCCCGGGTTACTTAAACGACAGCATTATCATTACTGAAAAATCAGGCAAAGACGATATAAGCAGGGTGATAATATTAAACAGGAATTCGAAAGAAACGAAATTATTCACTCCCGGTTTTTATACTTCAGAAAGCATCTCGCTTTCCGGAGATATGGCATTTTCAAAGAACAGCCCGGGTTCATATACCTCCGACAATATCTCATTATCTAAAAGCTATGTGTGCTGGGGCGAAAGGGATATTGACAAACGCTGGGCACAGCGCGATTATTCGGTAATTAAAATTTATGATTTTGATAAAAAGAAAACAAAAAAGCTGACAAAGAAAACCCGATACTTTGCTCCTTATTTTTTCCCCGATGCATCAAAAATTGTAGTTTCGGAAGTTACCGTTGACAATAAATATTTCCTTACAATCATTGATGCAAAAAACGGGAAAGAAATAAAAAAGTTTTCTTCTCCTGATAACATGCTTTTTACTACTCCTTCAGTTTCACACGATGGAGAATATATTTATTCTGTTGCATTAAATGAAAAAGGAAAAAGCATTGTTGCTGTTAACGCTGAAAACGGAACAATCAAAACAATACTTGAACCCGGCTATCATGAAATTTCAAATGCCTATTCATATAAAAATTATATTTTCTTTAATGCAGACTATTCGGGTATCGAAAATATTTATGCCATTGATACGCTTAGTAAACAAGTATTCCAGGTTACCTCATCTAAATATGGAGCAACAGATATTGACATTTCCCCCAATGGAAAAAAAATGGCTTATGCTGATTACACTGCCGATGGGTATTGCATTTCGGAAGCCGATTACGATCCCGGTTCATGGAAACCATTACAACAGGTAACCGATAATTCTATTAAAGTTTATGAATCGTATTTACCTGAAGAAAAAGGAATAGTCGACAAGACAACCATTGCAAATAAAATTTACGAAAGCAAACCATACTCTAAAGTAACACATCTTTTTCATCCTCACAGTTGGTTACCATTTTATCTTGATGCTGATAATATTTCCGCAAGCCCCGGAATTTCGGTCATGTCGCAAAACCTTTTAAGTAATACATTTGGAACTATTGGTTACGAATGGGATAAGAACACTAAAGAAGGACGATATCATGCAGATATAAGCTACAAGGGATTATATCCTATTTTCAACCTCACCTATCAATACGGGAAACAGGCTGATATTAATGATAACGGACAATATACCTATAATGAAAATAATATAAAATTTGAAACAAGTATTCCATTCTCATTCATTCACAATCAATATTTCAGGGGATTTCGTTTTGATGTTAATACTAATTTCATTAACATTACCCACGACGGAACAACACCAGATAACATAATGAGCGGTAAAGCACAAACAATGGAATATCAATTTTATATTTATAATCAGATAAAATCTGTTGACCGCGATATGCGTCCAAAATGGGGACAAAGCCTTGAACTGAATTTTTTAAACACTCCTTTTAAAGGAAATGATTTTGGCACACTGTCAAGCGCTGAAATTTCGTTATTATTTCCCGGAATCATTAAGCATCATAGTTTGCAGGTATATGGCGGTATACAGGACAACAAGCATGGAGAATTTCGCTTTAGCGATATGGTATCCTACCCTAAAGGATACACTGATGAATATAGCGATAAACTAAAATCCATCTCATTAAATTATAAAATGCCCTTAGCTTATCCTGATTTAAATATAGGTTCACTTATATATTTAAGGAAAATTCTTACCAATGTTTTCTACGATTATGCAGAAGGAACATACAATAATAAGAATAAAATATACAAATCTGTTGGCGCTGATTTAATAACCGATGTTCATTTCGTACGTTTCTTTATCCCGTTGTACCTGGGTTTACGGACATCCTATTTACCTTCGGAAAAAGATATTGTTTATGAAATGCTTTTCAGTGTTGACTTTTCGGGGTTTTGAGAATTGACAGAATGAATGATTGATTGAATAACTTTATAACATAACATATGAACACATTAGTAAAAATTATAATAACAGCATTTGCGGTAATTATAACATCTTATATTTTACCCGGGGTAAAGATTGATGGGTTCCTTACAGCACTTATAGTTGCTGCAGTATTATCCCTTCTGAATATTTTTATAAAACCATTATTGATTCTGCTAACTATCCCCATCACATTTTATACATTCGGATTATTCCTTTTGGTAATCAATGCCGTAATAATTATAATGACCAGCAGTTTGGTGCCCGGGTTTAAAGTTGATGGTTTCTGGTGGGCGCTTGCTTTCAGCATTATTTTGTCAGTAGTACGTTCATTGCTTGAAAGTATTGATAATAAAGATAACCGGCAACAACCTTATACAGAATAATAATAAAAAGGGGGGGCAGCCCTTCGGGCTGCCCCCCTTTTTATTATATACCGATACGGAACAGATTTGCATTTTTCTTATTTTAATCCTATCGGTATAACTCGTTCTAATCAAATTTGCTTTTGCATTCTTGATAAGAACGAGTATAAAACTCAATTAAATATTTTTAATCCATCACACAACGAATGCTCATTCCGCATTTCTTATTATATGTGCCATGAACTGTATTTGCATTTCCATAATATAAATTTACTCCCCATGCATTTGATGCATCGCTGGCTGTTGTTGACCACCAACATCCATAATTAGTAATCAAATCAAATCCGCCAGTTGGAAGACGATCGCCTCCAGGAATAGCAGTAAAGCCGCTTGAGTTGGAAGCACCTGTATTCGGAGTTACCCAATGAGTGGTTCCGGTTTCTTTTAAACAGCCTCCTGCTGCACTCTCACCACCCAAATATGAAATTAAAGTTGTCCAGTCGGCATCAGTGGCAACATGCCAACCTGTTGGTGCAATATTCCTGCTATCGGATGCAGCACTCCAGTTGTAAAGGTAACCATACATTGTTGCTGTTGGTGCTGAATTGTTATAACAACAATATGCACCGCTTGTAAGGTTCGACCATTGGGTATTATCAGAAACATTAGCAATAGCATCACCATTACGGTAATGGGTTACATGTAAATTTTCCACAAGCCATGCCTGTGTTCCAATAACTACAGTATGATAAACATTTCCGTCAACATCGTTAACAGTAGCAGGTGCTGTAACCTGGGTATCATCTTCATCTTCATCTTTATCTTTTTTACAACTACTGGTAAACAAAATAAAAATACCCATAATGATCACAGGGCAAAACCAAAATAAAAATTTATTTCTTCTCATGTGTGTAAAATAAAAAATGGTTTTTCAATAATTTAAAAAACAAATATATGCAATATTGAGAAACTGTTTTGAATTCATTCAAATTTAATTGTATTAACGGTCAGACTGAGCCGATTCTCCAGGAATAACAATATTCTCCTATCCGGAAGTCACTGAAGGAGAATCGTGTCGAAGTCGACCGATATTTGTAACTCTTCGACACGGACAACAACACGTATGCCCTCGCTGTGTCCGGCTCTGAGTGACAATTAAAGTTATAATATGTATACTATATAAAAAATTCATAACAGTTTCTGAATACAACAATAAATATTTTATACCGATTTGAAAAATAATATAGTCCAAACTTCATTTCAATTGTTTGTACTCCGCCTTGGCGGATGATTTTTATATCGGCATAACCAAAGTAAGAATTTGTAGTATGTCTTTGGACTATCTACAAATTCACTTTGGTATTATTTTAAGTGCCTGAAATCTTTTCGTATATCAATAAAAAGTTTTTTGTTTGCATTCTTAACGTTTATTTTTTTCAGCTTCGCTTTACTCCACCATGAACATTTTAAATAAAGTTTCAAATCATCAAGAAGTTTATCCGTGATAAAATTCTTTTCCATAGTAATGGGTTCATAATTCTTAAATGCATCCTGGTATATATAACCATCGCAATAATCACCCAATGTAAAACCGGGATGCCCCAAAGCATAGTACGAATCAGCTGAAGAAAGCTTCCGGAATGGCGAATTCGCTACATCGAACCCTACTCTTTTGTCTTTAAATTTTTTCATTACCGAATCAATCGTTCCATTTACAGGTCGCACACAGGGAACATCAAAACCTTTTGCTGAAGGCCATCCTGCATGAAGATATATATTAAAAATTTTTCCTTTTAATGAATCGTAAAGCACATTTCCAAAACGCGAAATATAACCATTTACTATTTTATTCTCAAAATCATAATCAGGTGTGTGATACCTGGTAAGGGCACGATTGCTTGAAGTATAAATCAATGCTTTTACTTTCTTCTTTTTTATTTCATCATAAAAAACCTTTAACATAAAAAGGTCAAGATTATTTTTCATGTAATGTAACTTTTCACAAGGGAAATATAAACATGCAAGGTTTACTATACGGAATTTTTTTTCTCCCGGTTTTAACGAATGGTTTACTTTCCATGCTGCTTCATATAAATCGATATATTCCTTATATCCCCATAATGAATTATACCGGAACATTATTGAATCAGCTCTCTTCCTGTTAAATTCGGGAGCGGTGATCAGTGAATCGATAAGTTTCTGATGCAGCGATACGCCATATTCTGTAGCCAGGCAGTAAATCCCGTTTTTATATAACAAAGGGATAAGGTTGGCAATTAATTCCACATCATGTTTTATACGTCCGTATTCACCTATCAAAACATAATCATGATCCTTGAATTTACTTATAACATAATCTTCGGGTGTTGCCCAGTTATTTTTTAAATACGTTGCCAGTTCATTTTGCCTGCTTTCCTGCGCCTGCAGCAAACAATATGAAAACAGGAAAAATAAAATAAGTTTTAATTTGGTCATAGAAATTTAATTTATTCAATAAATATGATTTTAAAAATATCAAACTTTAATTGGTATACCGATACAACATGTTCGCCTCATGCTAATGCTTGCAAAATAAGTTGACTTTTCATTCTTAGTTGTTTATTAATTTTTCAAACTGTAATTCGGGTAAAATTATTTTTACTTCTTGTGCTTTGTCTTCCCCTTGCCAATGAACGATAAAATTAACTTTCGCCTCTGTTAATTCAAATCCGTTTGTCTTTAGGTCTGCTAATGTATCAATAAATTTCTTTGAGAACTTCAAAACTAATTCACCTTTTTCGTTCTTACAACCTTCTTCTGAAATATTAATTAAATCTCCGCTTGTTAATGCACTTACTCGTTTCTGTATAAATTCAAAATAGCCTAAGTTTAAATCTTTGTGTGAAAGATGCAACGCCAAACAGCTTGGCGATTGGAATATGTTATTATTTTCTACTCTCTCAACTTCCTCTGTTTTTATCTTGTCAAGATAATTACCATTCAAGTGAATTATCAACTTTTGTTTTGCTCTTGTCATTGCAACATACAACTGTCGTTTCTTTTCATCTTCGCTTACATCAATGTTTTCAAGCATCAGAAAAACATTGTCAAACTCTTTTCCTTTTGCTTTATGAATGGTTGAAACGAAAATTATTTCTCCATTTTCATTTATGAAATCTTCAAGTTTTGATTCTCTGATAAAAACTTCAAAATCGGATTTGTATTTCTTCTTTGTATTTGTAGCCTCAAAATCTTTAATGAGATTGTTCCATATATCAAACTTTGAACTATGCTTGTATCTATCAATTACTTTCCTTTTAGCATTACTCCATACATCATCAGTGATTGTATATACATCATCTTCCAAATTCAATTCATTTAAAAAGAAACGAACCTCTGCAAGATTATATAAACTGAACCCATCATTGGATTGAATCAATTTTGCTTGCAATCCTCTCTTTGTCAGAAGTCCTGCAACCTGAAATGCTTCTTCATTTTTGTGTGTAAGAACGCATGTTGTACCTGATAGACCAGTAGTAAGTATGTCGTCAATAAAAGGGGTGATAAGATTGTAATTCTTGTAATAAACAATTTTGATTTTTCCATTGTCGGTTTGTTTTGCTTCAATCGGAATTTCTTTCAGTCGTTTTTCAATTGTCTTTACAAACTGATTAGTGAATGAAACCAAATTGCTTTTGCTCCTGTAATTTGTTATGAGTTCATATTTTGTTGCTTTCTTCTCAGTAATAAAACTCAACAAGTATTTTGAATCTGCTCCACGCCATTCATAAATATTTTGGTCATCATCACCAACTAAAATCACTCTCATTTCTTCGTTTTTTTCCATCAGCACTTTTATCAGCTCAAATTCGTCCTCGTCCATGTCTTGTGCTTCATCAATTACTAAAACTGTTTTCGTGATTCTGCTTATCTCAACTTCGTTTTTCTTAATTTTCTCAACAGTTGTTTTAATTATTTCACTTGCTCTGTCAATCGTTCCAACTTTTCCCAACAAGTCAAAACAATAGGAGTGAAAAGTTTTCATGTCAATGAAGTTGGCAGCATTTCCGATTAATTCAATCAATCTCTTTTTAAATTCCGTAGCCGCTGCTCTTGAAAATGTTACCATTAGTAGCTGGTCATGTTTTACATCTTCCATTAAAAGCAACGAAGCTAATTTGTGAACTAAAACTTTTGTTTTTCCGCTACCTGGTCCTGCTGCAACTACAATGTATTTTGAATTCTTATCATCAATTATTCTTCGCTGAATATCTGACAACGAATCAAAAAGTTGTTTGTATTTCTTGGGTGTTATGTTTCTCTTTATTTCGAACTCTCGGCTGCCTTTGAAATATTTATGTAGAAACGAAGGAAAGTTCAATTGAAAATAATCGTCAACAAATTTCAATGCTCCAGCATAATCGTCAATCATCTTTTTTGCATACTCCCCCACGATATGAATTTGCTGAACCTTATGGTCGTAATAATCACTTAGTTTCTGATAATCTTGTTCCTTGTATTGAACTCTCGGATTTAGTTCAATCTTGTCAATTGTAAGTTTGTTGTAAACTACAAGAAAGCCGCCTTCAATTTTTATTGCTTCAATTCTTGACAGATAAAACAAAGTATCTTCAATGTCGTCAATAGTTGTTTTGACCTTAAACAACTGAAGTTGTTTACTAAAAGCTTCTTGCAATTCAAGAACAGAAAATTCAACCAACACTTCATCTTTGCCAGATTCTCCATCTTCCTTAATGGTATTGCTCTTTTCATACAAGTAGTCAACAATAAATTGAGATAAGATGTGGCGCTGCTCTAACCTCTTTTTTAATTCTTCTTTGGGCTGACAACTTATTGCTACAATATGATTCTTGTTATAATCTTTATTGTGTCGCTTAATCCAATTCTTAATCGCCCAAAAGTTTAATAGAGTTTTTATTTTATTAGGCGTTACTTCCATGCATCCATTTTCTTCCGCTTTTTCATTCAGTTCTTTAATGTGAAATGATTTTTCCTGTTCATCAAACAATGGACAAAGGAAATTTTCAATTAGTCCATATGATTCAACAATATCAAGTGAACTTTTTTTGTTCACACCCCTTTTAATAAATGCTGTCAAATCTTTTGCATCTGCTAAAATCTTTTCATCACGTAAAAGATTTACAACTGAAATCACATTCTTAATTTCAATTCCTAAGTTATCGGAGATATAATCAACTCTTGATTCAGCTTCGTCTTGTTGTGATTGCTTTCTGCTCTTACTTGAAAAAAGAGTTTTGATAATTCTTGTAGCTGTAATTTTTTGTTCCTCACTAAATTTTTGCGAATGCATTATTTTATCAATAGCTTCTTGTGCATTTTTTGAAAGAATACTATTGGCAAAAATTCTTGGCATATTTTGCTTCCGCTTTAAATAGCCAGCTTCTTCCAATGCCGCTATGGCTGTTGTTACTCTCGTTTCAACTTCATTTAAATTGTCGTTCCAACCTGCTTGTCTTGCAATTTCTAAAGCTGATTTTTGAACACTTGATTTGAATTTTGTGATAAATTTTATTGCTTTCCAAATTTGCTGTATCTCATGTATGTTAAGTTTGGTTTGATTTAATAAAATAAAATGTTTTCCTAAATCTTCCTCATTAAATAAAACATAACAATCAGCTGTTATATTCTCATCTCGTCCTGCTCGTCCTGCTTCCTGAACATAGTTTTCAAGTGAATCGGAAATTTCATAATGAACAACTAATCCAACATCTTTTTTATCAACTCCCATCCCAAAAGCAGAAGTTGCAACCATTATCTGAACATCACCTGCTATGAATGCATTTTGATTATCTGTTTTCTCCTGACTTTCCATTTTGCCATGAAATGCTCTTGCATTGAATCCATCTTCACATAATCGTATTGCAAGCTCTCTTGCTCTTTTTGTTCTTGAAACATAAATGATAGTCGGACAATTTTTCTCCTCAACTAAATCTCGGACAGAATTATATTTTTCTTCATCATCACCTTTTTCAAAAACTTTATAATGAAGATTTGTTCTTGTCGCTTTGGAAGGAAAAATTTCCAACTTGATTCCTAACTTTTCTTTAAAGTATGTACAAATGTCTTCAATTACTTTTTGTTTTGCAGTTGCAGTGAAACAAGAAACAGGAATTTGTTCTTCAAGATTTTTACTCTCTTGAAGTGATTTAATAAAGTCACCGATGTATAAATAATCAACTCTGAAATCTTGCCCCCACGATGAAAAGCAGTGTGCTTCATCAATAACAAAGCGAACAACTTTTCTTCCTAATAATAATTTCTCAGTTGTCTTTGAACGCAAAGATTCGGGAGAGATATAAAGAATGGATGCAAATCCATCTTGAATTCTTTGAATTGATTTTGCTCTTTCAATAGGGTCAAGCAAACCATTTATTGTAACTGCATCTGTAATTCCAATTCTTTCAAGATTGTCAACTTGGTCTTTCATTAAGGATTGCAAAGGAGAAATTACAACTGTCAAACCTTTGGCATTTTCCCCACTCATTAAAGCTGGAACTTGGAATGTGATTGACTTGCCTCCGCCTGTTGGAAACACTGCTAAAATTGATTTGTTTTCAACGGCTGCCTGAACTGCGTTCTCTTGCAATGGTTCGCCTGCATAACTTCTATATTCGTCAAAGCCAAAATAATTTTTAAGTCCCTTGTGTATGTCTAAAGCCTGATGGCAATACAAACAACCAGTCAAGCAAGGATTGTTTCTTAGTAAAAACATTATTCGTTCAACTTTCGGATAGTTCTTTAAAACCCAAGGCGGTGTTATTGAGTAGCGATTATTGCAATTTACAAGTGCTAAACAGTAAGATAATTCAATCGGGTGTTCGAAAATTATTTTGGCAAGGTCTGCTTGTTCGCATATTAGAGACTGAAATTTTTCTCTGATTAATTTTTCAATATCAGTTTCGCTGCTTTTGTATGCAATGAAACGAAAAAAGGAGTTAAACTCTTTTTTCTTGTTTAATAGTAAATAGAAAATTTGTTTTAGTTTTTCTTCTGCTTGACTGAAAACAGACACTTCGTCAAGGAAAAGGTCTTTGGCTTTTATAGAATCGTTAAGTGGATTGTTTGTGTCCTCTGTTTGAAGTTTGTCGTCTTTGAGCAAAGCATGATAAGGCTTTGTGGGAAATAAAAGAGGAGAGAGGAATAAAGTGTCAATAATGTTTTCTGAATTTATTTTAGCATCAGTAATAACTTTATCAATATACAGTAAATCGTGATTTAAGATATTATGTCCGCAAATGAACTCTGTTCCGTTTAAGAATTTTATAAAGTCAGCAATAGAATTTGAATGAAAGGAATTTCCGTTGTCCTTAACACCTCCAATGTCAAGAATCTTACGGCTATTTGGCTCAATCTCAGTATCAATGAATGCAATTGATTTCATTTGTCAGTTGTAAATATATTATATATATAGAAGTGAGCATCGGGAAAAATGGCTTTTTTGATTTTGCTGAAGCGTTGACTTTGTAGGTCTGAATAAAATCAGATGTGCCATTGTGTGTCAGTAATT
Organism: Bacteroidales bacterium; assembly: GCA_035353855.1. Classification (NCBI taxonomy): domain Bacteria; kingdom Pseudomonadati; phylum Bacteroidota; class Bacteroidia; order Bacteroidales; species Bacteroidales bacterium. The sequence goes on from DAOQAK010000001.1 coordinate 100,055, forward strand.
GTTTTAAAAAATGTGCAGTGGGCAAAAAATAAAAAACATTGGGTCGGCTTGAGTGCTTGTCCGTCAGCAATGTAATGAAAGCGGATCGGCTTACTTCTCTATTCAATATTTCATTTTTCTGTCCTTTCACAATGGTTTACTTTTCAATTTTAGTACTATCGTCTATCTTTTTACACTTGGTGCCAACGGTTTGCGTGTAGCTTGCAGTTGCCGATTTAATAGCACTTTCCTGTCAAGGTACACAAAAGTTTATTAGATGCAGAAACGTTGAAACCCGCACTATCTCGGCAATAAAATATACCGCCTGTTATGCACTGGCGGTTCTTGTCTGTCCGTAGGTTTCTGTCAAATTGCACTTTCATATTAAACTTGGCAATTTACTACTTCATTTTTCTTTACTGACTCTGTCGCCCGTGTGCTATTGCGATGGCTATTCAATTCCCTCAATTATTTTTATCTCTTCTTCAGTTAATTCATAAAGCTTGTATATAATAAAATCAAGCTTTTTACATAGTTGAGTATCAAATGAAATTAATAGTTCATCAACAATATTTTCAATTTCAGTTGTTAACTCTGTTTTTGTTGGAAGTACTATTGGCAAATTTCGTAGTCTCTCAATCTTTACTTGAGGAAACAACCTCCCTGATTCGAGGGATTCTGTTCTATAATACCAATCAATAAGTGATGAATTGAGTATTGCTAATATAATTTTCAAACTTGTTTTACCCTTAAATTCGTCTCTTAATAATGTTGAATGTACAGAATTCTTCGCATAGAATTTATTAAAATCAAGTGTGCCAATTATTGAATCAGCAGTTTGTCTTGTAACAATTTTCTGATGAATGAAAAAATTTGTTCTTTTAATAATTCTGGCAGTAAATGATTCACCTCTCGCTTCAATTTTTCTTCTAAGTTTTTCCACATAATCTTCGTTGTAATAAATGTAAAAACCATCCCATTCAATAGAAGAATATCTCGTAAAGCATTTACCATCAATAATTTTTTTTGAATCCTTATCAATTTTATTTTGAGTAATTAATGTGTCTTTTATTAATTCACTGCCTGGGTTTATTCCATCATAGATTTCACAAAATGTATTTAATTTTGATTCAATATTTTTCAATTTGTCCAAAAGGGTGTCTGCACCAGAATGATTAGATTTATATACGAATTTCAAATCAATATCTTTTTTGACTCTTTCAATATCAATCTCATTTTCAACACATTTATGAATTGTTTCAAAAGAGCGAAATAAAAAAGACTTACTAGTAGCATTCTTCTCGTATTGCAATATTACAGATTTACCTACAGCTGCCGTTTCGAATACATCTTCATTAAAATGGGAAATGTACTTCAATGATGTATAAGATAAAATGTATTCTCTAAGTTTTTTAAATGCCGGAAGGTTTAATGAAGAGTCTGGTATAATAAAAGAATTTGAGGAACCGGATTTTGATAATAAAATACTTTTCTCCAGAAACAAGGCAAAAAGATTTATTTTAAAATCAGCAGTTTTGTACAACTGATATTTTTTAAGTATTTCTTTTTCAGTATTAGAAGTTTTTACTATGCCATAAGGAGGATTACCAATTATAACATCAAATCCAGAGTCAAAACCAAACATTGTTTCCGGGTCAAAAAACTTAGCCGATTGCATGGGGTCAAAAGGATTCCAGCCTGCAATTTGCCCTGCAACATTTTTACTGAAACCGCTTTGTGTAAGGGCGGCTTGTAATTCTTCACGTTTTTCTTTTTCCTTTTTCTTTAATGCTTTTTTAGCTGAGTATTTCCGGGTAAAGAAAATTTTATGACGTATTGAAGCCAGTTCTTTTTCAAATCGTTCCACATCGCCAGCCATTAAAGTCATTTGCTGCGGTTTATCCAACCCAATAAGCGTATTGGCTGCCACAAACTTGGTTTCGAGGTTAGGCATACTCAATATGTTGCGGTTGGGTTTGCTGTCGTTTACTTTTTGGTCAACGATAAGCGATATAAAGAAACGAAGCTTTGAAATTTGAATCGCAATCTGTTGTATGTCCACGCCGTAAATGCAATTCTCAATCAAAAACAGTTTACGAGCATAATCGGGATAGTTCATACTAAGGTCAAACGCCTTGTTAATTTCTTCAAGGCGTATTTTGCGTTCTTCGGTATCGCCACTATCAAATACTTCGGCGGTTTCAGCAATGGCACGTTGCTTTTGTAATTCGTTCCAGTGTTTATTTTCAGGGTCGAGTTTGTTCAGTAAGTCAACCAGCCTATGTAACACACCCATCGGGAAAGCACCCGAACCACAAGCAGGGTCAAGTATTTTGGCTTTGCTTATTGCTTTTATTAATGCTGTGTTTTCAGTTTTAGAAAATTCGGGTAAGTCAGTGGTATGTGCAAATAAATCACGCAATTTTTTTTCAAGAAGCTGCTCCCCTTCAAAAGGGGAGCTGTCAGCCAACGGCTGACTGAGGGGTTGTTTATCTTTCCATGCAAAATTTCTTTTTATCTCCTCAATTAATCCATCAGGATTATCCCATACCCATTTATTTTCAAATCTTAACACTTTAATTCCTGTATGTTGTAAGAACAAATCTCTTTCAAGGTCATATTGAGCTTGAGTTTCTTCAAAATGCCCTTGTCCATCGAGTTCTAAAGCAAGGTTTTCAGCAGGGCAATAAAAATCTAAAATATAATTAGCAACACTAAATTGGCGTCTAAACTTTTTATCTTCTAACTGTTTACCTTTTAAAAGTGTCCATAATTTTGCTTCAGCAGGGGTTAAATTATTCCTGAGCTCTTTTCTGAAAGTTTTTAAATGAGGAAGATTATTTAATTTTTCCCTCCGTCCTTCGGACACCTCGGGATTGAATATGTTTTCTTGACCCCTCCGTCCTTCGGACACCTCCCCTTTATCAGGGGAGGAGCTTTTTAATACTTGTTTGAAGTAGGCAATCAAACTTTCGTCAACCATGTAGTTCACAATCTCACGAGGCGTATAAAAACTTCCTGTTTGCTTACGTGCTGTGGTTTGTGTTTCGGGATTGTAACTTGCCAACAAGTTTTCGAATACTTTACCCAGCAATTCAGGGTCAAGGGCAATTTCTTCTTCAAGCGGTGTGTTTTCGGCAATGGTAAATTTGTAGCTATCGAGAATATTTATCAATCCTTCTACTTTGTATTTTTTGCCTTTGGTGCCATATTCAGTATTCAAGTCGAAAACAAACTCATCGGCAAAAAACAATTTGTCGGGAACAAACGCTTGTCGTTTCTCAGTACTACTAAATCCATCAAAACGGATTTCCTTGTTTCCTTCTTTAAAATCGAGGCACTCAAATAAACCACCATTCAGAAAAGGTATGGTTGCAAATAGTTCAAGGGCTTTGTCAGGATTAATAAAATAGTCCTGATAACGATATTTGGTTTGGTCGAGATAGTGGTCGTTGCTTGTTTTGGGTAATGTATTTATAAAACGGCGTTTTTCGTCTTTGTTTTCGTCAGTAATATCTTTATCCATTGGGGTGTTAAGCGTTGCAAAAAACAGGTTTTGCAGAATAGCACGATAATACACCGAAGTTTTTTCCGATTCAGGTTTTAAATCTTTAAGTATGGCTTTCAGTTTTTTTACATTGAACAATGTTTCAGGAACCAAGTTCTTTTCTTTGATAAACCAAACAAAAATCAAGCGTGTAAGCAAGCGAATCACACTCTCGGCATTATAAACATTATCATCTTTATCATCGTTTAAATCATTCGGAAAACGAACGGATTGAACAGCCCACAAATACCAGTTAAACAATTCGCTGTAAAATCGTTTGTTCAGTTCTTTGGTATTGAGTGTTTTTTGCCAGGCATTGTGCAGTTCAACAAAATTGGTAAACTGATGTTTGTTCAATAATTCCTGAAACGATAAATCAAAAAGTATTTCAATGTGAGCACGCAATGGGCTTTCGATGGAAATATCTTTAATCAGCGTAACCTTTTCAAGTACATCTTTGCTTTCGTCACGTTTGTGTAAGCGGCGATTAATAACAGAAAAAGTAAGTTTGTACCCATACTTAAAAAGAACCATTACAGGCATGGGAAACAAGCGGTTAATCTCTCTTGTTATGTTTGATAAATCAGTACGGTTGTACTCTTCGCCGATTAATTCAATGGCGAAAAACAAATAGGTTTCAATGATGGTATTATCAACTTGTTTTGTGTCGAATAAGCTGGCTTGTTGCGATACTTCTTCTCTGGATAATTGGAAAAGCAAATCAACATATTTCCATTCCTTAACCCTTGCTTTAGTTTCATCAAACTTTTGGTCAGAAATATATGTATCCTCAAATTCATTAAAAGTAGGCTTATCAAGTGGTGCACGGCGTACGGTAACGTAACCGAGTTTAGCGAATAGCTCCAGACTGTTTTTTGTAAGATTACCTTTCGCAAATGATTGCAAAGCTTCTTGTATATTTGTTTTAAATTCTTCGGTAGTCATTATTTTAGTTTTTTCAAATTTTTATTTCCGAGTAGTGATTTCATTTGAGTAATTGCAATTTTATTTAATTGCACCAGCCTCTCGCTTTGCGATAAGCCTTGATGTATAAGTACTGCATTAATACTTTCCAAGTTTGATAAAACCACCAATTGTTCAATGGTTGCCATATCTCTGATATTTCCATCTGCATTTGGGTTTTCATTTCGCCATTGTAAAGCTGTTTTACCAAACAGAGCTACATTAAGCATGTCGGCTTCGTTGGCATACACAAAACTGATTTGTTGTTTTGACAATTCAGCCGGGATAAGATTCTCTTTAATTGCATCTGTATGAATATGATAATTTACTTTTGCGAGCGTTCTTTGTAAATTCCATTCGAGTTTCAGGCGGTCGTTTTCGTCGGCTTTGAGTCGTTGGAATTCTTTAATCACATACAGTTTAAATTCAATTGAAATCCAAGAGGCAAATTCAAAAGCTATGTCTTTATGAGCAAAGGTGCCGCCATAACGACCTGATTTAGAAACAATACCAATTGCATTAGTTGATTCTATCCATTTTTTTGGTGTCATTACAAAGCTGTTTAATCCGGCTTGTTTTCTAAACCCGTCGAATTCGACGGGTTTAAAATTGGGATTGTAAATGCTTTCCCAGAATCCCAAAAGCTCAATTGTATTGCGGTTTCGCATCCAGTTTTTAATAATATCATCGGTATTGACAGTGTCTTTATGCCGAGCAATATCAGTCAATGATATAAAATCGTCTGACGTGGTTTTTAAAATGGTGATTTCAGTACCTTTAACCTCAATTTTACTGTTTTTCATAAAAACCTATTTAATTATTAGCCATGTAACCAGTTCAAAATTGTTTGTTTCGCTAATTCTTTTTGATTTCGGAATTAACAATGCGCCTCTGTCGTTACCAGTGATTTTTTGGTTGCTTCGTTTATTGAAAATTCTGCTTATCTCATCAATTGCCTTTGCCAAAAGTTCTGAATACTTCTGCATATCTTCACCTTGCTTGGTTTCAGCATTAAATATTTCGCATAATTCCTCAAATGCCTGCGATTTTCCCGAACACATCAAGCGATATATTTCAAGTATTTGTTTTGCGTTTGTGTAATTGAATCTAACTTGTCCGTCGTCTCTTATGTAAACAAGAAAATAGGGTTGTAAAGGATTCACTTCTTCGTTGCCATCGGTATCGCCTTTTTGTTTTAAACAATAAACGACACCGGGTTTAATAATTTCTTTTTCAGCCGTTGAAAGCTTTTCGGTATCAAGCAAATTTGAATATTTGCCCGATGGCGAAGGAACAACCGCGTATAAACCAAATGGAGCATCTTCAAGTTTTTTTCTGTTATTTTCAATAAAGTTGAGCAATTCAATTCTAAAGTCGTCTAGTGTAAAGTCAGTAAGCGAAATGCTTTCGTTCATATCTTCAAGGTCAAGTACTTCATCACGTAACTTCTTTAATTGCTGATTGCGGTATTTCAAATCGTCTTCAATTAATTCTTCAATCTGTTCGGTTGCAAGTACATTATCATCGGCAGTTGCTGTAACATCAACCAAAGCCATTCGGGCTTCAACACGCTCTTTAAGATTTATGTAATTATCGAGGTCTTTTGTTGGCCAAAAATTCACTAATTGAATTTTATCGTTTTTACTGCCCAAACGATCAATACGACCAAAACGCTGTATGATGCGAACAGGATTCCAATGAATGTCGTAATTTATCAGGTAGTCGCAATCTTGCAGGTTTTGACCTTCACTAATACAGTCAGTTGCAATTAAAATGTCAATTGTTCCTTCTTTAGGCATTGACTTCATTTTGTCTCTGTTCTTTGAAATCGGAGAAAAATTTGTCAGAATATTATTGTATTCGTTTTTGCCAAAAGTAGTTTTCGTTTGCGAACCTGCTACCAAAGCAATATTGAGTTTTAATTCATTCTTTGCCCAATCAAGCAAACAATCATATAAATAATTAGCTGTGTCGGCAAAGGCAGTAAACACAACAACTTTGTTATTTCCGGTATTTAGGTTCTTTTGGATTTTATCATTGATTAATTTCTTCAGGTCTTTTAGTTTTGCATCTCTGTCAGGCGTTACAGCAACTGCAAAATTGTAAAGTTTGTTTAATGCTTCGCGGTCTCTTTCCAAATCTGCAAGCCACGTATCTAAATCCAAATCAGCTAAATCAAATTTCAGTTTCTTACCAACTTGCCATTGTTCCAATTCTTCTTCATTTTCTTCAATTTCATCTTCATCAGGCTGGTACGTTTCCAGTTCTTCTTCCTGCGATTTAACTTTGGACTTCTGAAAATCTCTTATTTTAGTTTCCAGTTTCTCAATTTTCTGAATGGTTCTATCCATTGAAATCTCAAAAGACTCAATAGAACTTTCAAGACGTTTCAAAAAATTTACTTTCATCATACCAATCAAAAAATGCTCACGGTCGCTTTGCTTAAATCCCAAAACACCTTTTGTTGCTGCAAGTTCTTCGTATTTGCTGGTTTTATCAGGTTCAATATATGCCGAAGGATTAAACAGTGCTAATTTGTACTGAAGTATGATTCTGTTTAGCTCGTCGTAAGTATAAAACCTGTCTTTTGTGTCAATGTTTGGATAGATTGCAATTGGTTTAATCCTTTCAGGAAACTTACCAATTTCAGCTTCTGCCTTGTAAAAACTCTTGATGTGTTTTCTGCTTCTTGCAATGGTTAATTCGTCCAGCAATTTGATAAAATCTGAACCTAATTTTTGGATTAGCTCATTTTGTTTCTTGTTTGGATTCTTTTTTTTGTCAGCCCAATTGGTAAATTGTGTCTGGGCGTTTTTCATAGTCAACGCAATGTTTTTAACTCCTGTACTTTCAAACATTGCATTGTTTCTGCCTTCTGTAATTAATGATATTTGGTTTCTTAGGTCTTTTAAGTTATTGTTTACCGGTGTTGCCGAAAGCATTAAAACCTTTGTTTTTACGCCACTTTTGATGATTTTTTCCATTAACCATTTAGCACGGTTCATTCGGGTTGTTCCATCGTCTTTGATTTTTTCCATTGGGTTTCCTCTGAAATTGTGGCTTTCGTCAATAACCACTAAATCATAAGCACTCCAATTGAAATTTTCTAAATCAATTCCATTTGCATCGGACTTTCCTGTTATTCTTCCAAGGTCGGTATGATAAAGCACATTGTAACTGAATTTATCTTTTGAGAATGGATTTAATGAGTTGTTTTGACTTGCCTGATAGATTGTCCAGTTACTTGAAAGTTTCTTTGGGCACAAAACCAAAACACGATAATTGAGCAATTCAAAATATCTGATAACAGCCAATGCTTCGAATGTTTTACCAAGCCCAACGCTGTCGGCGATAATACAGCCGTTGTGTCTAAGAATTTTATTTATTGCTCCTTTAACACCATCTTTCTGAAATTCGTAAAGCATTGCCCAAACTTCACTTTCAAAAAATCCTGTCTGTCCTGTGAGCAATCCGCCTTTTTGTTGCTCGTCAAGATAATTTTCAAAAATGTGAAACAGAGTTTTGAAATAAATAAATTCAGGCTCGTTTTCTATGTAAAGCTGTTCAAGATATTTAAGAACTTGTTCTTTTACATCTTCCACCAATCCGGTGTTATCGTCCCATAATTCCTGAAACCAAGCTTTTAAATCGGCTCTGTCACGGTCATTGTCAACCACCAAGTTTAATTCAATATTCGGGCTGCCACCAAGTCCAAGCCCATTAACAGTAAAGTTTGAACTGCCTACAATTGCTTTCTCAACACCGCTTTGCTGTGTAACATGGTACATTTTTCCGTGCAGGAAATTTGGTTTTACCATTGATTTGATTTCAACTTTTTGTTGAATCCATTCCGAACATTCCTTGGCAATGGCTTTTTGAGTTAAACGGCTTTCAATAGGAATTACAATTTTATCGTCTTCAATTTTAAAGTCTCGCTTATTAACTTTAGTCGGGTCAAGAGCTTTGATAAAAGTCGGTTCACCAAAAAGAAATTTCAATTTACTAATTGAGTCCAGTTCGTTTTTTAAATGACTGTAAGCATAAATTGTAAAGTATGCTGAAACGATTGATAAATCTGAATCTGATTTTATATTATCTCTTAGGAACTGCACTACAGAACCTCTGTTTTTATTATCTCGAATGGAAGAAAGGTTTATACTCATATTTGAATCATTAAATGCTAAAAATAATCAATTTGCTTGTAACTGTCCTCAAGTGGGTCGGCAAAATTGCAGCTCTTTTGCAAGCTTTGGTTTTGAGCGTTGGCTCGTGGGGCTTGCAAATGTGCTGCAATGTGGGTGGGGTTTCCTTCTTCTTTTTTTGCGGGGGGAAGAAAAAAACAAAATAAATTTCCATCAAATTTGCACTGTCCTGTCAAAAAGCTAAATCCTTTCTATCGTTATTATTTATCACTATCGTATCTGTCTGCTCGTCTGTGTCTTTTTACACTTGTTGCCAACGTTCCGGCTGCTTGCTTTTCGGAGGCGACTTTACCCACTGCCGTTTCCAAATAAACTACCGTTTAAATTATTACTTCCTTATCTCACGAGCCACTTCCCCGCCACTGAAAGCAGCAGCCTGTTAGCGTTTCGGTGGTTATTGTTTTATTATTATTTTTGTTGTAAAATTGTTATCACTCCGTACTTTTAGGATATAAGTCCCTTGAGAATATTTAGAAAAATCTATCGTTTTTAAATTGCGTTCAGACAAGAGTACCTGTCCGAATAATGTATATACCTTTACATCAAAGTTCGTAGCGTTGATTGTCAAATTCACTCTATCAGTTGCTGGATTAGGATATACGCTTATGAATCCGTTTCTTTCATCATACTTAGATATCCCTGTAGAAGGATCGTAGATGGTCACATGGATGGTATCCGTGCGTGAACCACAATCATTCGTAATCCGTAGCCAGTAGGTCCCTGTATCCGTGATAGTGCGATACTTGCTGGTAGAACTATCGTCCCATAAGTACGTGCATGAATATCCTGCAGTAAGATTCTCTGCATCCAAGGTCCAGTTGATGGTTGTCGTCCCTTGTGCAAACACGCTATCATGTGCCATATCAGCAGGGTGCGTAGGCAAGCCCTGGATGAAGTACACATAGAAATCCTTACCAGTCTCTGTTGAACTAAAATACCAGTTGCCTTGGGTATTATACGTTACAATCACTGTATCCTGATTAAAGAATACGTTTACCATTCCGGGATCAGACCACATAATATTATTCACAGCAGTATCTGGCTGATGAACGATAAGCGTATCATTTGGTCCTGCACAAATATTGATAAATTGTACATTGTAAGTGTTATCCAAATTACGATGATACGTAGCTCCATTACTTATATTCCAGCTGATGCATATCAGCATCAAAACTGGCAAAAAGATTTTTGTTTTCATGATTATTTTGTTTTTTTGTTTATATTTCCATTTTGTATTGTCTCGGGTTTTTTCCAATGAACGCTAACTTATACGTTGCTATTTATAAATTTACTAGTATACAGCTATTTTCCCATTAACAAAAGTAAATAATATTCCTTAAAATCAAATATTTAGAAAAACATTATCCAATTACAAACGGTTGGAAACGAATTTTAAACGAAACTAATTAAGTAAAAACCGAGAGAAAGTTTTGGGAGGTTGTTCCTTTGCGTTGTCAAGTAAGTAAACTATAGTAAACAAGTTGACAAGATGACAAGGGATAAGTTGATAAGAGAAATAATAAATAAATCAAAAAAATATGAAAACCTATAAAGATTTAATAGTGTGGCAAAAGTCAATTAAGCTGGTAACCGATATTTATTCGGCAACATCGGGCTTTCCAAAAGAAGAAATGTTTGCTATTACTTCACAAATAAAAAGATGCTCCATTTCGATTCCTTCAAATATTGCTGAAGGTTACGGTCGCCAGCACAAGCGCGAATACATACGATTCCTTAATATATCAAGAGGGTCATTATACGAACTGCAAACGCAACTTGAAATAGCAGGAAATTTAAATTTTCTTCACAAAGAAAAACTATTCAACCTATTGGAGAAATGTAATGAGATTGAAAAAATGCTAAATAAATTAATCAACATATTAACTCAAATATTAAAAAATAGATAGGCAAGCAAAACCCTTTACAGCTTGTCAGCTTGTTAGCTTGTTAGCTTGTAAACTTGTCAACTTAAAAATCATAAATCAATAAATCTTAAATTTTACATCATGGAAAAAACTGTAAACAAAGTAGAACTGAACGGATTCATAGGGATTGAACCTGAAATGACAAACTTCAACAACGGCGGGAAAAAATTACATTTCTCCCTTGCCACAAATGAAAGCTACAAAAACCGCGATGGTGAATGGATTAAAGAAACCACCTGGCATAACATAGTGCTATGGAATAAAACTGCGGAAGATGCTGAAAAAATATTAAAAAAAGGCACGCGTGTTTCGATAACCGGAAAACTTGTCAACCGCGTTTATACTGATAAAAAAGGAAATAAAAAATATATTTCCGAAATAGTCGCAAATACTTTTGAAGCAGTTGCTGCTTAAGAATGGCGTTACAAAAGCAAGAGCGGTTGCCCTTTCAGGGCAGCCGCTCTTGCTTTTGTATATTTTATTCAAGAATTAATTTCCTGAACAAATATTTTTTGCCCGAAAAAATTCTTACAAAATAAATTCCTTTTGGTTCATCAGAAATATCAATTGCTTTAGTTAATGTATTCTGAGAGCCACTATACACAAGCCCCCCAGTGAGTTATAAATTTCTATATTCAAATCATTACCAGGAATATTTCCTAATGTTAATGTATATATTCCTTTTCCGGGATTTGGAAAAATTTGGATAAAACTATTATTATCATTTTCAATAATATCATTTAACATCCCACAACTGCATGAAATATATGCATAACCAAAATATCCACCTGCATTTCCCGGATCACAATCATATGTGGTAAATTGCACTTTAACATTTTGCCCAATATAATCAGACAAATCAACATCTACAGATGTCCAATCTTTCCAAACCACATTATCTGTTTTACAATCATCAAAAGCTGGCTGACATGTAATAAATCCTGAAATACCCGTAGAAGCAATAACTTCATAGTATCCATTAGTCGAATTAACAATAGCACCAAGTGAATCCAAAATATAAATAGTAAATTTTGGTCTTTCATCCAATGGGTTATCTTCTGAAAGTTGAAGCACTACAGCATATTGATACATAAAAATACGACTTGCATCAGTAACCATATATGAATATTCTATTCGTTCTGCTTGAGGATTACTTCCATCACAACCTGCTGTTCTCGGATTTCCTAACCTACAGGAACTACTACCATTTGGAGGAAGAACACTTAACATATTTGCTGTATTCGGATCTGTATTTGGTTGATTCATTATCGTTTGTCTTCCTAATGCCGTTGCGTATGAAATAGTATTAGAAGTACCAGGTACCATTGATATGCCTGTAACCGCATATACTCCTGATTGATTTTCTCCAACCGAACCTGTCCAATTAGTAAAATCTCCAAGTGAGAAATCTGCATTTACACATTGTGCTGAAATATTATTTCCTATAAATAATTGACTCAGAACAAAAAATATCATAATGATATTTAAAACTAATTTTCTCATCTGCTAAAATAATTTTGGATATATTAATATTACAAAAATTAATTAAAAAAATATCAGTAATCAAAGTATCATTTTATATCTGGTACATTTTTGAACATTTATGGTATATTTGGATTGATATTCGGCATAAAAAAAGAAGCCGTCTCAAAATACTGAGGCGGCTTCCTTTAAACATAATAATATTAACGTATTTATTCGAGAATAAGTTTGCTTATTGAATTAGCTTTATCATTACTGATTCTCACAAAATAAACACCTTTTGGTAAGCCCGATAGATCAATTTCCGATTTTGAATTATTTATAACCTTACTGTTATAAACCAACTGACCTTGTAAGGTAAAGATATTTAAATCAGCAGTATTATCCAATCCGCTTACGGTAATGTTAGTTAATCCATTTGTAGGATTTGGTGAAACATTAACTACAGGGTTAGCGCCATATTCAGTTATACCCGTACAATCAATAAATGTAATTTTAATAGTATCGCTACTGATACAATCATTTGCATTGGTAACTCTAACCCATATCGTAGCAATGCTATCTGTTGCGTCATTAAAATCAATGTTGATCTTTTGAGTTATTTCTCCGGTTGACCATAAATAAGTGGAGCCTGTATTTAAAGCATCTAATGTTTTTATTTCATCAGAACAAATAGAAACATTAACCCCTAAATTAACAAATGGCAGATCAATAACAGTAACTGTAACCGAAGAAGTAGCTGTATTATTATTTGAATCAGTAACCATAACATTATATGTGGTATTCATTGCAGGATAAATATCAACGGTATCCTGGTCAGAAGTAAATCCTGCCGGTGTTGATGTCCAGCTATATATATAAGGTTTTTTCCCTCCACCTACGAGAGCTGTAATTTGTGAAACCTTACCCCAACATATTGTATCAGGTGATGCATATGCAGCAACACTTAAAGGTCCTCCTGAAATATTAACTGTAACCTGGTCAGTACCCACACAACCTGCAGCGCTTGTTACAGTAAGTGTGAAAATAGTAGGTACACTTAAAGCAATGGTTGTAGGATTCTGAAGTGTAGCATCAACAAGCGAACTTGCAGGCGACCATGAATAGGTATAGGTTCCTGTTGGAGTAGCTGTTCCATGTAATGTAGCTATAGTATTCGGATATGCAACAGTTGTATCAGTGCCTGCGTTAGCAACAGGGAGCGCATTAACAGTAACAGTTACTGCATCAGCAGCACTATATCCTGAAGCATCGGTAACCACTACCTGGTAATTGCCTGTTGCTGTTACAGTGTAAGTTTGAGTTGTATCTAAAACAGTTGTTGCAGGAAGCTTGGTCCACTGGTAAGAATAACCGGTACCGGCGCCAGCATCCAAAACTAAAGAGCTGCCCTGGCAAATACTGGTATCATTTCCCAGGTCATTGATTGTAGGAGGAACGTATAAAGTAAAATTATCAAAATACACATTATCGCCTACTCCGCTTGTGCTACTTGCATTATTTTTTCTGCATGATGAAATAAATTTAATAGTAAAATCATTATTTGAGTACGCAGAAAGGTCGAAATATTTAGAAGCATATACATCTGCATTAGCAGTAGTGGGATGATAATATTGATTGCCAGCTATATCAGTCAGCGTATCTCCATTAACAACTACACCAAACCAGTTATAAGTCATATATGCAGTACTGCCACTTGTTTGTCTTAAGTCGAATTTCAAATTAAGTTTTGCTAAATTCGGGTCGGTAACCTGGCATGTTGTTGCAAATGCCTGATGTGTAGTATACGTGTTCCAAGCCGCATTAGCTGTAGTAGCACCTGATGACCAGGAGCCAGAAGCAGCACCTGTAAAATATATTCCGTAGGTAGCTGAAGTACCAATGGTATCATAACTAATAGCTGCTTCAGTATTAGCAGATAACATCATATAATCGCTAGAACCCGTATTGAAATTTTCAACAAAAGGAATAGCACTAATTGCTTTTGAAGATGAAATATCAATAAAAACAGTATCATTTATGTTAATTACATCTGTTGACATTTTAACAACAGCGCCGCATTCATAAATACCTGTAGTTGAAAAATCAGCCTTCGTAGCAAATGTATAAGTTACTGTACTGTCTGGAGCAACAGGTCCTGCAATATACTCAGGGCCTATAATTGTAGTTCCTGCATTAATAGAATATTTTACCGGAATATTTGTAAGAGATGCTGTTCCAACATTTTTAAATTTAACGGTAACCGATTCTGCATTCGTTAAACCACAACCGCTAACAGGCGAGACCCATTCAACAGCTTGCATATCATCAGCTGGCTGCATATAAACCTGAACCTGGTCAATACCCATATCATCTGAACCAATAGCTGGTATTCCTTTAAATCTCAATACACAATTTGTAGATGTAGAATTTCCTATGTTAACGATGTCTTGTGTCCATGCAGTAGCTGTTTGATATTTTTTTATCAATCCAAAAGAGGTCCCGTTATTAGTGGATAAATATACCGAAAGAGAATCATTACCGGCAGGATTGATATACCAAAAATCTAACATCTTGCCTCCAACAGTATCCATATTAATATACAAATCCATTATTCCAACTGAATTGTAAGAAGTATAAGAATGGAATCTGGCAGAATGTATTGTGCTATTAGCACCAGTTACAGTATATGCTCCAAGGCTTGGGGATGTCCATGAACCTGATATTATATCATCATTTCTTCTCCATGAATTATTGCCATAAGCAGGAGTATTTGACCAATATAAAGAAGGCACATCCAAAGTATCATTTTTATTCACCCAGGTACTGTCGAAATTTTCTATGTAAGGTATGGCGGCATAAGTCTGTACATAAACAGTTTTGGATATAGTATCATTTGTATGATCAGCATCAGTATTTCCATTAGGTAGCGATGTCCACGCTTTGATAGTATAAAGTCCGGGTGTTGTATAATTATATGATCCTATTGAAACAGGACCAGCAGTAGCACTTGTAGCTATACCTGAATTTGTATAAGGATAAGATGTTTGAACACTACCATTTACAGACCAGCCAATAGATACATTTTTAAGACTATCTGCTCCGTAATTCATTACTGTAACAGTTACAGGATTAGAACCTACAGGAACAGGAGAAACAGGAGCATTCATGGCGGTAAGACCTGCATCATCAGGCGCTAATATATTAACCCGAACACTGTCAAGACCAACATCTGTTGAATTTGTAGATGTTTTTTTCACACTAAAGCGAATGATCGTATTTACCGCAGTTGAAGTACCTAAGCTTAATATACGCTCAGTCCATGCTGAAGCTGTCGCAAATTTTTGTATTAAAGTAAAAGTGTTTCCCCCATCATTCGACATCAATACTGAAAGAGTATCTGTTCCCGATGTATTGATATGCCTGAATTTTAGCATCTTTTTACCTACTGTTGAAAAATTGAGATAAGCGTCTAATTTCCCGGCAGTACCTGTTGTTGCTCCAGCTGTATGAAAACGTGCTGAATAAAGTGTTCCTGTAGTAGTATATGTACCAGTTGTAGCATTAGTCCATAATGCAGAAACTCCATCGTCATTTCTTCTCCAGGAACTATCACTTGTTATTGGTGTATTTTTCCAATACATAGAAGGCACATCTCTTGTATTTTCTTTATTTATCCATGTTCCGTTAAAATTTTCCAAGAAAGGCAGTGAAGCATATCCCTGTACATAAACAGTTTTAGTTACAGTATCATTAGCGGTATATCCATCGGAACCTCCATTAGGTAAATATGTCCATGCTTTTAAAATATAAGCACCGGCAGTAGTGAAATTATACGCCCCAATTGTAACAGGACCAAAAACTGAGTCTTTTGCTAATCCGGCATGAATAAAAGAGTATGGAGTTTGAACTGTTCCATTTACACTCCAACCTATAGTAGCTGTTTTCAAACTATCCGTTCCCCAATTCTTTACCGTAACTGAAACATTGCTACTACCAGAAGCAACAGGTGTAACAGGTGCATTAATTGCAGTCAGCCCTGCATTATATTGTGTTACTACCGGAGGTGCCCATGTAAAAGTAAGACCAGTTGTAGGACAAATAGATGTAGTAATAGATACCGTTGCAGTATTTACTGTTCCAGCCGTTGTTGTTGCCCATGCTGTACCTGTCCTGTTATTGAAATCCGTATTTGCTTGTCCACGTAATCCAACCTGAACAGTGCTTATGTTAGTGCTGCCATATGCTACTGTACCATATACTATTTGTACATAGTTTGTAGTTTCATAGAGTCGTATTTGAAAATTAATATTTTCATTAACATTCGTTACTGTAGTATTTCTTCTAAATTTTTTCCATTCAATAACGAATATCCTGTTCGGAGCAGTACCAAGTATTTTATAAGTTAATTTAGAATTTTTCTGCGGGTAAATTGAATTCGTTGTTCCTGAACGCGAAAATGCACTTACCCTATTTTGCAAAACCGCAGATGCTGTTGATGTTGCACTAATAGGGGTTGTTGTTGCAGAAGTATTCATGTTAACAGAATCCTGTCCAAATGATATCCATCCATTAGAACACACTCCAATAACATTCATAACACTTCCATTATAGGTAAAATTAAACCCTATAGGGATTCCCACTCCTTTTGATATTGTTGAAGAACCAGCAGGAACTGCTGCATCAGCATAATAGATGATTACCGTTGAATCAGGGTTTAATGATGTTCCATCAGTTAATGTATCATATGTACCCGATGGTTGGCTAAATACATAGCTCGCAACCTGTGCAAATGTGCCCATACTAATAAGCACAAATGCAATTAAAATGCATAATTTTCTTTTCATGGGGTTAATTTTAATTAATAATAGATTTGTATTATGTTTGGTTTATTTTTATATTGACCAAATGTAGATAATTTATTGAATAGATAAAATATTTAACAAAAAAAAATTATGATGAAAAAGACCGCCTCAAAGATAAGACGGTCTTTTTGTCTTATCAGTAAATTGTTCTATTGTAAAATAAGTCTTTTTATCATATTTTCATTTTTGCTTGTAACCTTCACTAAATAAATTCCGTTTGGTAAATTAGTAAAATCCATTTGTTTAACAAAAGTTGAATTATCATTTGTTATATTTTCAGAATATAAAACACTTCCCTGAATATTGAATATTGATAAAATAGCATCGGAATGCAATCCTTCAATAACTATATTTGCTATACCATTTGCCGGGTTTGGTATTATATTCATACTTATGTTTTCTTTGTATTCCTCAATACCTACACATGGATCGTATATAACATTAACCGTATCGCGAGCGGTACAAGCACCTGATGTTACAGCAACCCAAATAACATATGAACCGGCTGTATTATTTACAGATATTGAATGAGAAGTTTCAGTTGTTGACCATACATACGAACTGTAACCTGTTCCGGCATTAATAGTAACAGTATTACCTACACATATGGTTGCATCATTTCCAAGATTTGGTTTAGTAATATGGTCAACAGTAACAACAACATTTTCAGTTGCAGAGCCACATGAACTGGTTACAGTAACCACATATGTAGTTGTTGTTGTCGGACTGGCTACAGGATTTGCAATTGCAGCATCACTTAAACCTTCTGAAGGGCTCCATGAATAAGTACCTCCGCCAACAGCTAATAATTGCACATAGCTACCAAAACAAATTGCAGTATCTGTTCCGGCATTTGCAGAAGGTGATGTAGTAATTGTTATCACTACATTAGAAGAAACCGTATCACAATCAGCAAAAGCAGTCAGAGTTAAAGTTACTGTTCCATTTGTTATATCAGATGCGCCAAGAACGTATTTTGTATGCAACAACGTACTATCAATAAAATGCCCGTTACCATTGGTTGTCCATGATAATGAATCATAATTTGCAGCCGTACTCCCTAATAAATTCAATGAATCTAAATAACATATCGATTGTGCAGAACCTGCATAAACAACAGGTAAAGGAATAATAACAAGATGAACCGAATCTCTTGTTATACATCCATGAGCATTTGTAACATCAACCCAATAATTACCAGTTGTTGTCACATTAATGGTTTGAGTATGCACTCCTGTTGACCATGTATATGAGGAATAACCTGTTCCCGGATTTAATATATAGGAACCACAAACAGTAGTGTCATTTCCTAAAGTAACAACGGGAGAAGCAAACTGAGTTACCACTACAGTATCAGTTGATGTTAAACCATAACCATTATTGACTACTGCAATATACGTAGCAGCCGAATCAACACTTATGGTTTGAGTAGTTGCTATTGATGCAGGATGCAGCAATGTTGACCACGTATAAGAATAAGTATATCCTGAAGCAGATGCTCCGGCATTAAGTATAACCGGATTATTCTTACAGAAAGCTGTATCCGGACCAAGGTTTACAACCGGTATTTCAGAAATAGCAACATTATCAATATCTACATAATAAGTTCCGGAAGTTCCTCTTTTAACACGGAATCCCGGAATTACTGATGAACCTGAATAGGATGCCAGCGGTAGTATTTCTTTTTTCATAGTAGCCGAAGTAACATGGTTAGCTGAATTAATAATTTTCAACGTATCGTATGTTAATCCGCAATCATCCGAAAGTAATACCAATATAGTATCTGTTGTTAATGTTGTTCCCGTTCCTAAAGTACCTACGATTCTATAATCAAAAGAAAGATATGATTTATTGGTAACCGGACCGGTTTTTTTATTCATAAATGCACTGGCAGTTGTAGCTGTAGTGCTCATAGATGCATACATTACTGTTGAGGTATTTCCATGACCTGTTCCGCTAAGGAAATTAGTTACATTCCAGTTTGCAAGCGCTGGTGTTCCCTGGAAATCTTCAACATGAGGAATGGCTAATATAGGATTTGTAGTAATTGTGGTGGTTGTGGTATCATTATTAAAAGTTATATCTGCTGACAAATCAGTATAGGCTTTTAAAATATAATTACCTTCAGCCGTTGTATTCAAATATCCTACAAAAAGTGTATCTATGGCAT
Organism: Bacteroidales bacterium; assembly: GCA_035353855.1. Taxonomy (NCBI): domain Bacteria; kingdom Pseudomonadati; phylum Bacteroidota; class Bacteroidia; order Bacteroidales; species Bacteroidales bacterium. The sequence goes on from DAOQAK010000001.1 coordinate 119,167, forward strand.
TCATGGCGAGAGGTCCTTCTAATGTATCTTTCAGAGTAACCAATCCAGAAGGAGTAGTAACGTCAACCTGTACAGGAATATTAATTTGTGAATCCGTTCCGTAATTTTTTACAATAACATTCACTGAATCATTAACTATTCCACAAATTTTATTTACAGGTTTTAAAATTGAAGTAATTCCGGCATCATTAGCAGGAGGAATAAAAAATTCAATGTTATCAATATAGTTATTATTTCCGGGAACTCCGTTAGCTGCATTATATTTACAGGCAGATTTGAATTCTAAAGAGAATATTGTATTAGCATAAGCTGATAAATCAAACGTTCTGGTAGTAAATGGATCCGATGAAGCTGTTGTTGGATTAAAATATTTGGTTCCATTTATATCGCTTAAAGTATCTACTCCGTTAGCAATTAAAACAAGCCATGTATATGTTTTTTGTGAGTTATAAACTTGTTTCAAATCAAATTTCATTCTTAGATGTGTAAGACCTGTAGCATTTATATTACAAGGTTCTAAAACTGCATGATGTGTTGTATAAGTCCCATATGCTGCTGATGCAGAAATGGTACCGGTTCCAGTCCATCCTGTACTGCTTGAAAATCCTGTCATAAATGCACAACCCGTGTTATTCACACCACTTGTATCGCGGAATATTGCACCAGCGTTTGCATTTGCAGAAAGCATAAAATAGTTACTGCTTCCTGTATTAAAATTCTCAGTAAATGGAAATGTGCTTATCGTTCCTACTGAAAAAATATTCGCAAATATTGTATCATTCAAATGATTTAAATCTGTAGATAAGCTGACAGCTGCACCACAGCTATAGTTACCGGGAGTCAGGAAATTTGCATGCTGGGTAAAAGTATATTGAACGGTATCACCGGGATTCACTGGACCTGCAATATATTCAGGACCAATAATTGTTTGCCCGCCATTAATAGAATAGTAAACCGGAATATTTGTTTGAGCAGCAGCGCCCATATTTGTAACTTTTATTGTTACTGTATCGCTGGCTGTATGCCCGCATCCGCTTTGAGGAGCAACCCAACTTACAGCAGCCATTTCATTAGCAGGTTTTATATAAACCTGAACACTGTCAATACCAACATCTGTTCCACTAGTAGTAGATAAATTTTTAACAGAAAATCTAACTACTGAATTTGCTGCAGTTGAAGTTCCTAATTCTACAAGTTGTTCGGTCCATGCTGCTGCTGTGGCAAACTTCTGAATTAAAGTAAAAGGGCCACCGTTACTCGACAAAAACACTGAAAGTGTGTCAGTTCCGGAAGTATTGATATGCCAGAATTTGAGTATTTTCGGGCCAACTGTTGAAAAGTTAATATATGCATCTAATGCTCCGCTGGTACCAGCTGTTACGCTTGCTGAATGGAAACGTGCAGAATAAAGTGTACCTGTACCAACTCCGGTTGGAGTATAAGCACCGGTGGTTGCATTAGTCCAGGATGCTGATGTTCCGTCGTCATTTCTTCTCCAGGAATTATTCCCTGTATATGCAGAATTACTCCAATATACAGAAGGCACATCACGTGTTCCTAAAAAATTAACCCATGTTCCATTAAAACTTTCAGAAAATGGTAATGATGCATAATCTTTAACATAAACGGTAGCTATTGATGTATCATTGCTATTTCTCAGGTCTGTATTTCCATTGGGGTTTTCGGTCCATGTTTTAATAGTATATAATCCTGAAGTGGTAAAATCATATGTACCAATAATAGTTGGACCATTAGTATTGCCAAATGCAACATTACCTGTCCATGCATAAGGTGTCTGAAGTACTCCGTTTACACTCCATGCTATACTTGCATTTTTAAGTGTATCCGATGCAAAATTCTTAACTGTAACTCCAATATTTGTTATACCAGCTACAAGCCCTGTTGGAGAATTGATTGCAGAAACACCTGCATCATATTGTAAAAGAGCGTAGGTAAATGTTAAACCTGATGAAGGAACAATTGTTGAAGAAATACTAACCGATGAATTATTAGCAGTACCCGCAGTTGTTGAAGCCCAAAGTGTACCTGTCCTGTTATTGAAATCAGTATTTGTTTGTCCGCGTAAACCTACTTCACACGATGAAGTATTGGTACTTGCATATGTTACTGTACCATAAACAAACTGAACAACATTTGTTGATTCATAAAGCCTGATTTGAAAATTTATATTATCTGCTGTCCCTGTTGTGCCTCTTTTGAATTTTTTCCATTCAACAACCAGAACCCTGTTAGGCGATGTTCCTATAGTTGCATAAGTTAATTGCGAACCTGTTTGTCCAACAAGGTTTCTACCAAGAGCGCTTACTCTATTTTGCAAAACCGATGAAGCAGTAGAGGTGGCACTTATTGGTGTGTTTGATGCCGATGAATTTAAATTCACTGAATCTTGTCCAAATGAAATCCAGCCATTAGCGTTAACTCCAAAAACATTTACAACACTGCCATTAAACGTAAAATTAAATCCTATTGGCAACCCTACTCCTTTATATACAGTAGTGCTACCTGCAGGAGCAGCAGCATCAACATAATACATTCCTGTTGCTGTTATTGAAGGAGTAAGTGCATTACTGGTACTTGTAACAAGTGTGTCGTAAGTACTTGTTGTCTGACTATACGAATAGTAGGCAACCTGTGCAAATGAGCCTATACTAATAAGCGCAAAAGCAATTAAAATGCATAATTTTTTTTCATGTGAGCTTTTATTTAAGGGGTATTTTTATTTATGTTTAGAACAATATCATACAATAATTAATTCACGAATTATAAAAATATTTAATTTCTGATAGAAATCATGCATTAATATATCTAAATTAATTTTGAAATGTATACTTCTTCATTTTACTATTAAAACAAAATAGAAGATATAGTTATAATAAAAGACAAATTGCCTTATTATATAGACAATATATGCCTATTATACTGAATATTTGAGGCTGTTATTTTGTCGTGTTCGAATTATGAAAGCCCGGACAGCTGTATTATAAATTAACAATAACAACCCTATATACCTATACGTATCAGGTCGCCGTGGCGACTACAAAAATAATCTTTCAACAATTGGTTACTATCGGCATAACTTGTTCTATTAATTTTTTAAAATGAAAAAAACAAGTACAATTTATCATAAAATCAATGGAAAGAATTTATTCCACTGAATATAAAAAACGTTCGGCTTCAATTGCAGCCATACATCCGCTTCCGGCAGCAGTAACAGCTTGCCTGAAAGTAAAGTCCTGGATATCGCCGGCAGCAAAAATCCCTTCAACACTGGTTCGCGTTGAACCGGGTTCAGTTTTTATGTAACCGTTTTCATGCAATTCAACATGACCTTCAAAAAGATCAGAATTCGGCTTATGCCCTATTGCAACAAAAACACCGTCAACATCTATTTTCTTTTCTTCTCCGGTAATGGTATTTTTCAGGATTACACCATTCACAGCCTTTGAAAATCCATCTTCTGTACCAACGATTTCGTATGGAATACTATTCCAAATCACTTCAATATTTGCTGTGGTTAAAACTTTATTCTGCATAGCCTTGGATGCACGCAGTTCATTACGACGATGAATTAAAAAAACTTTTTTACATAAGTTAGAAAGATAAGTAGCTTCTTCACATGCAGTATCACCACCTCCAACAACAGCAACAACTTTACCTTTATAGAAAAAACCATCGCATGTTGCACAAGCGGAAACCCCATATCCACCAAATTTATTTTCTGAAGGAATACCCAGCCATTTTGCAGAAGCTCCGGTAGCAATAATCACTGTATCGGCATGAATTTCTTTTTCATCATCGGTATTGATAATGAAAGGGCGTTTAGAAAAATCGACTTTCGTAACCGAACCCCAGCGTATATCTGCACCAAAACGTTCAGCCTGTTTTTTCAAGTCTTCCATCATATCCGGTCCTGTTATTCCCTGAGGATATCCGGGAAAATTTTCAACTTCTGTAGTAATGGTAAGTTGCCCACCCGGCTGTATTCCCTGGTACAATATAGGTTTAAGGTCGGCACGTGAAGTATAAATAGCAGCAGTATACCCTGCCGGTCCCGAACCAATAATCAAACATTTTGTTTTTTCAATTTTCTCTTGCATAATTTTTTTACTGCAAAAATATGATTTTAATACTTACAAATTACAGTATCGGTAAAAACTCCATAACCTGTCCATACGCCAAGACCACCACCTACAATATTGGTTACTATCTGTGAAGGGGTCATAAATGGATTTCCACTCGAATACATTTCGCCCTCAGCAGTACGCCAGAAATCATAAGACGGTTTATCAACAGAACAATATTTCACGATCACAGTATCTCCAATCTTATAAAAACCAAATTCAGGATCTTCTTCCGATAATCCCAATGAAGATGCACCCCTCATCATTGAAAACTGAAATTGCTGCCCGTTAAAATATTTATCATCATAAATAGAGAAAAATATCGGGCAAAAAACACTGTCTTTTGATATTCTCTTTGTAAACAACCTATAAAAATTACCCGGCTCAGGAGGATCATTAAATATGCTCCATACATATCCTAGACTATCCTGATTCTGTTCCACTTTAAACCATACACTGTCTATTAATATTGGAGGAGGCAAAATTGTTGTTTCAGAAGTAAAGGTTTTCCCCATTGCATTTATCGTTAGAAAATATCTTTTCCCAACTTCTCCTTTTATTTTATTTCCTATATAATAAATTGGAGGAAAATAGTTCATATTAAAAGTTTTTTGCAAAGTGTCATTTATGATACCGTCAGAAACAACTACTGTTGCATCCTGTATTATTAAATTATAGATCATTGTTGAATCGATGACTCCGAAATAAGGTAAATTTTTTGTAAGGAATACCATTGCATAACCATTTAAGTCAATTGAGCCTTCAACAACCACTTTTTCTTCTGATTCAGGAACATCCACTGTAATATTCTTTTCACAAGAATCAAATATGAATAATGAAAACATTACAAATATTAAAGTAAATATATTATCTATTTTTCTCATTGTTAAACAAATTTAAAATTTAAAATTCCATGTAACTGAAGGTAAGATAGGAAAAAGAGAAACCTGCTTTGCCTGTGTTTCAAGATGATATTCAGCAACAGTTCCTGTAGTCTGGAAATAAATATAATATGGGTTGTACCTGTTATAAAGATTATAAATCGAGAAATTCCAGCTCGATTCATACTTCTTATGTTTTTTACCGGTATAAGTGGCCGAAATATCAGCACGGTGATATGCTGGCATCCTGTAATCATTTTTAGGTCCGTATTCGCTTACTATTGCTCCGTTTATAACATATCGGGAAATAGGAAGCGTCATTGCATTTCCTGTAGCATAAACCCATATTGCCGAGAATGTCCATTTTTCATTATATTCATACGATAAAATAAATGACACATCATGACGGCGATCGTATTTTGCCCAATATTCTTTACCTCCGTTGATTTCAGGAAATTTTCTTTTGGTATATGATAATGTGTAACCAAGCCACCCTGTCCATTGACCTGTTCTTTTATTAACAAAAAACTCTGCACCATATGACCATCCTCTTCCAAAAGTCATATTGTTATCTGTATTGTTTTTAATATTGTCTTCGGGTAGCGAACCTTCTTTGAATTCAATCTGGTTTTTCATATCTTTATAATAAACCTCTACTGAAGATTCCCACATATTTTTTCTGAAGTTTCTGAAATACCCTAATGAATATTGCGTTCCGAATTGTGGTTTCACAATATCGGTGCTGGGCACCCAAATATCAGTAGGTAATGAAACAGCTGTAACCGAAGCAAGATGAATGTACTGATAATTCTGTGAAAAAGAAGCCTTGATTGATGAAACTTCATTTATACCATAACGCATGGAAAGTCGTGGTTCCAGGTGGTTATAAGTTTTTATATTTTCCCATAATCCGTAATGTATTGAATCAATGACCTGGTTTGATGAATTAAGAATAAAGCGGTCGAACGGCCCGAGGAATTGGAAGTACGTGTAACGCAAACCTCCGTTAATTTTTATTTTATCGTTTACATCCCATTCATCATTTGCATAAATTGCTACATCATTGCTGAACAATCTTACTTCATCGCCAAGGTCAAGGTCAACACCGCTGGTTTTGGCAGTTGCATTATTCGGAGTAAAAATATGATAGATATAATTTCCGCCGAATTTTACTTTATGACGGCTATCTGGAAAATAAGAGAAATCAAGTTTTCCATTATAATCGGTTACACCTGAATAAAGTTTAATATCATAATCGCTTTGCGTGGCGCCCATTTCAAACTGGTAATTGCTGTATATAATCGAGGTGTTCAAAAATAATTTAGGAGCAAAAACATGATTCCAACGGAATGATGTTGTTGCATTTCCCCATTCGATGGTATTTTTAAAACTTAAATCCTTTTGATTCAAACTAAAAATATCACGGCCAAAATATCCGCTAAGGAAAATCCGGTCTTTGTCAGAAAGCCTGTAATTAATCTTTGTATTCAAATCATAAAAATAATATGAGGTACCTTTGAATGCCGATGTTTTCTTGATAAATGGTTTCATCAAAAGATCGATGTATGTTCTTCTTGCAGAAATAATGAATGAGCTGGTATCTTTTTTTACAGGTCCCTGTACTGTGAGCCTTGAAGATATTAATCCAATTCCTCCGTCAACATGGTAATCGTGGCTGTTCCCCTCTTTCATTGAAATATCAAGAACCGAAGCCAGTCGTCCTCCATAGTTTGCAGGCATTCCAGCTTTAGTCAATTCAATATTTTTTACAGCATCGGCATTGAATACAGAGAAGAACCCAAACAAATGCGAGGCATTATAAACTACCGCTTCATCCAGTAAAATCAGGTTTTGGTCAGGGCCACCTCCTCTTACATAAAAGCTGCTATTGCCTTCACCGGCGCTTTGTACTCCGGGAGTAAGCTGAATGGTTTTCATAATATCCACTTCACCCATGAATGCAGGAAGACTCTTGATTTTTTCTACATCCATTTGCACTTTCCCCATATCGACGCTCGAAGTATTTTTATCATCTTTTTCGCCTGTAATTACCACTTCCTGTTTTGTAATTACTTTTTCATCGAGTTCAATATTTATTTTTTTATTTTCCTTGAGTTCCAGTGTTTCAGTATGTTCAACATATCCCATATACGACACTACAAGGGTATATGAACCTTTATCGGCAGTAATGGCATAATATCCATATTGATTGGTTTGTGCTCCTTTCATATTCTCTTTAAGGTACACATTTGCACCAAATAAATATTCCCCTGTTTGTTTATCTTTAACGTACCCGCTAATAGTGAATTTCTGAGAGAACCCTGAAATCGTTAAACTGGTAATCATTAATAAAACCAAATAAAACTTACGCATAATCTAAATTTTAAACTTAAGTGCAACGTTAAAAGTATACTTTTGTTTCTAAAATAGTAGCAAATATATAAATATGAAGTCATAAAAAAATAAAGAATTCTAATAAAATTAATATTATATTTGCACGATTTTTAAAATTTCAAACAATTACGAATATAATTTTAGTATTGTTTGAAAAATAAAAAATGAGAAGAAAGTGTTTGCCTAAGACAAATATCTTATTTGACAATTAGAAATTTCGGGGTGTGGCGCATCCCGATTGTTATCGGGAGGCTAGCGTACCTTTATTTATTTTTTTAAAGTTCTTTTATTGTATTTTTTTCGGGGTGTGGCGCA